>JBILFD010000001.1:0-17008 GCA_044351765.1 Candidatus Nanopelagicaceae bacterium
CGTGAATTTAACAGATGCTGAAAGACTTCTTTATGCGACTGCCGAACCGGAGCATCGTTATAGAACTTGTGCAACAACTCTTACTAAAACTAATGTTGCAAAATTCATTGCTGATAAACACCAAGGCGAACAAGTATTAGTCATTGGCCAGTATCTAGATCAACTTGCAAAACTTGGCGAAACTCTCGGTGCACCAGTTATTACTGGGGATACTCCCATTAAAGAGCGCGAATCATTATTCCAATTATTTCGAGAAGGGGAAATTACAACTTTAGTAGTTTCCAAAGTGGCAAACTTCTCCATTGATCTACCTGAAGCCACAATTGCGATTCAGGTATCTGGAGCTTTTGGATCACGCCAAGAAGAGGCACAGCGGTTGGGCAGAATTCTTCGACCAAAAGCTGATGGGCGAGGTGCACGTTTTTACACATTAGTTGCGCGGGACACTATTGATCAAGATTTTGCGCAGAACAGACAAAGATTTTTGACCGAACAAGGTTATTCATATCAAATCATTGATGCAGATGACATTCTTTCGGGCGATAATAAATTAGGAAGTTAACGCTTTCCTAAATCTCGCTTCATTAAGTTTAAAAAAGTCATGAATCTCTCCATCAATCAAAATTACTGGAACTTGTTCGCCATATTTTTCTTCTAACTCAATATTTTTGTCAATATAAATAATCTCAATTGTGAAATCAAAATCACTTTGGATTTGCACAACTTCGTCTCTCATCACATGACAAAGATGACACCCGTGCCGAGAGTAAATCGTAACTTTGGCTTTCATTTGCTCGAAATTATCCGATCAAGCAGCTCCTGTAAAACAAAGGTCAACTCTGTTTTTGCTTTCGTTGAGTTTTCTTCAAAATCTTTCAGGAACTTCTCAATCGCACCTTCTGAAATCGGTCCAATTAACGGACCGTATTTGTGCGCAAAATTTTGTTGGATGAAATCACCAAGCGCCCGAGCCAAGTCACTACGTAGATCTGCTAACTCCGGCTCTTTGCTCTGATTCTTTCGTTCTTTGGCCGCCCGGTTAATTCCTGCGTTAGCCAATTCTTCCGAATTCACTTCAAGCTCCTCTTAGAATCAATAATCCTGCTACGGTTTTTCCATGAAGCGGGGTAAATCTATAACTGTAATTGTAGGGCTGCTCGCAGCCTTGCTGCTACCGCTAGCTCCAACCGCTTCGGCCTTAACACCTCAATCAATAATTGCACCACTACAAGTTATGTATGCCGGTGCCACGACAAAGGTGACATCAACTTATATTCCTTTTAATGACGCAAATCTGGATCCGAAATCCAAGTTTGAAGTGAACTTTCTTACTGAATCTAGAACGCAATGGCCAGAACCCGCAAAAAAAGCATTTTTACGCGCAACTCAAATTTGGTCATACCTTTTTGAATCCAGCGTGACAATAACAATTGATGCTTACTGGTCACCACTTGAACGAGGCATTCTTGGAAATGCCAGGCCTGGTGGCCCCAAAGGGGGTGGATATTTCAAAGACTTCCCTGGTGCTCCAGAAAAAAAACTTTGGTACCCCGCTGCACTTGCAAATTCATTAGCTAGCGATAAAAGAGATCAAGATGAATTAAATGCTGAAATTACTGCGCGTTTTAATTCAAATCCATCCAACGTAAATTGGTATTACGGTACAGATGGGAAAAATGCTTTTGGCCAATTTGATTTCTTAAGTGCAGTTCTCCATGAATTAGGACATGGGTTAGGAATTATCTCAACAGAGACATTTAACGATCGATTTGAAACCTTTGCAAATGATTCACCAAGTATTTTTGCAGGTTTTGTTGCAAATGAGGCCGGTCGTAGATTATCTGACCTCTCTGCAACGCTCCCTGAATTCTCAACCTATGTAACCTCTCCACTTTATTGGATTGGCTCGCAAGGAGTGTCAGCGAATAATGGTGTTAAGCCAAAACTTTTTGCACCGAGTCAATACAAATCAGGATCTTCGGTTAGTCATTTAGATGATGAGTTATTTCCAAAAAGTGCAATAAATGGATTAATGAGTTCAACTATAGATATGCAGCAGGCGATCCATGATCCAGGTCCAGTAGTAATTGGAATGCTAAAAGATATGCGTGGAAAAACTCCAGCAACAAGAATAAGTGAAATTCGAAACCTTCATACAATTTCTGGAAATAAGTCAATTACTTTATCTTTTGATCCACCTGAAGAAGCAATTAGGCAAGAAATTACCTCTTATCAGATAAAAGTTTACCCTGGCAATCAAATCATTACAGTAGATAAATCTCCGGTTACTATTCCAAAACTATCTGCTGGATTCCCCTACTACTTTGGAGTAACTGCGATTTCAAATGGCTTTCAAAGTAAAGAAACTATGTCTTCGGTAGTTGTTCCAGAAGATACTTGGGCCAATAAAGTTCTTGATGCAAATTCAGATGCTCAATTTACTGCCAGCACCATTTATAGGGGAAAACAAACACTTATTTATACTGATTCTAAAAGTGGTCACTTAGTTATGAATCAATTTGATGGAAAAGTCTGGAAACGACAAATCGTAGATGGTGATTCCACTAAATCAGGCAAGCGAAATAACAATTTAAGTGGAAGGCTTTCTGTCTGTAAAACGAATCCTGGGAAAAAAGAGAAGTTACATATTTTCTATACAGATACTGTGGAAAAAGACTTATTACACGCAAACTATGATGGCAAAAAATGGAGTTATGAAACAGTAGATGGTAACGGGCCGGTAATCCAAGATTATCGTGAAGCTATTCGTACTAAGACAGCAAGCAATGTAAATGTATCGAACGCATGTGCATCAACCACTCAAGGCTTGCAAGTTTTTTATCGAGACGACTCACAAGGAATTTTACTTGGTGCTACACAGGTTAAATCTGGATGGAGTTATGAAATTGTCGATGGAGATAAAATCACTGGTGGCCGAACCGAAGGCGATGTAGCTTTTCATCTTGCGGCTGTATCTACTGGAAAGAAAATTCATCTACTTTATGATTCAGTACTAGCGGCTCCAGAAAAGAAACCAATTCAAGGTGATATTCGATACGCGACTAGAAGTACCGTTTCGCCCCAGGACTGGCAATTTACAACGGTCGAGGCAGGGAAACGTGAATTACCTGTTGCTGGTTTTGATTTAGGTTTAGCTGTAGATGGTTCTGCAATCCGAGCGATTTGGTATGCATCATCTTCTGCGACTATTTCGAAAGCCGATCGTATTCATTGGACTGACTTAACTTCTCCCGGAAGTGTTTCTGAATTTGTGCCTACATCAAGTCCAGTCTCACCGATTTCATTAAATGGAACGAGTGCTATTTACGGATGTGAAGATCGACTTTGTGCTTTAGATCTAGTCACTAAAAAAAGCACTTTAGTAAATGATGCTGCTATTGATAAAAGTAATTCAATCTCATGGATAAAAATTAAGAGCAGAGATTACGCATTAGTAAATGTCAACGGGAAAGCGACTTTACTTACTAAGCCGTTAAGTTAACTTGGTTGCTAGGTTTATTTAGCGTTACGTCTTTGAATTCTGGTGCGCTTTAGTAACTTCTTGTGCTTCTTCTTGGCCATTCTTTTGCGACGCTTTTTGATTACTGAACCCACGAATCACTCCCTTGGAAACTTTTCTCAACTACCGATTGATTACTTTTAAGTAGGGTCAGAGATTACCCTGTTGAGGGAAGAGTTCTAAATTAAGGAGAACTCACCCTGAGTCCCTAAAGCCCTAAAAAGGCAGCTGGGTTAAGACAAAGGAGCCGTCGCTGGCTTTAGTTGCCACACAGGTGCCTAGGCCTGATTGAGATCTTAAACCGACAATTTCAGTACTCAGCGGGATGCGCCCACCTAATTTTGGGTCACCTTTTTTATCAAATTGGTACACCACAACATCTCCCGCTTTGGATTTCAGGAGTGAGTTACTTTGAGTGGTTAGGACAGCAACAACAGCCGAATTGTTTATGGCAGCTGATGCTCCCGCATATCTCTTACTCCAAAGCACTGAGCCGGTAGTTGAGAATTGAGAAATTACACCTTCATTCAAAGATTTAGTTTTTGAAGTTCCGCCTACCGTTAAATTTCCTGCGGCACTTTTCCAAGAACGAGTTGCACCCACTCCATTACTTCTCACAATCTTTAGAATCTTGCCATCTGAAGGAGAAACATTAAGAATAATTCCATCTACTTTTCCAGCAACTGATTTTTTTGCAAGTGTTTCTGCGCTATTCCCAACCAAAGTAAGGGTTTTGTCTTTGTTTAAAACTCCAGAAGTCAAAGTGGTAGCAGATTTTCCAAAATAAAATTTAGATCCAAATTCACCTGCACTGGAAAGCGATTGAACAAAAGAACGCTCACCGCCAGACTTGGTAATCTCGATTCCAATCAAGAAAATTCCTGTGCTACCTGGAATAATTGCAGTTACATATCCAGAATTATTCGTAGCATTCGCAAATCGATTTATGAGCAGGCCGTTTTTATCGACCTGTGCAACAGTTATAAACTTTAAATCTTTCCTTACTGGCTTCACCGTTTGCGCAGTGACTGAATCCGGGTTAAAAGTCTGCACTGTTGACGTTTGGCTAGATTGTGTTTGAACGGTAGAAGTAGCACTCTCAGGAGTCGTTACGGCCGTTGGATTTTTCTCACTTTGCGCCAAACCTGCAATCCAAATCTGCTCTTTTGAGTCAACAGCGATTGCGGTTGCTACATCATCTTCTGATGTTCCAACCCGCAGCGACCAAACATTTACTCCTGAAGAATCAAAAGCGCTAACCAATGAATCAACTCCGCCCAGAGGATTCAAAGGAGTGGTTCCCAAGAAATCTCCTACGACATTGCCTGCAACGATCCAATTCTTTTTAGTCGAACTTATCCCAATTATCTCGTCATTTTGATTGCCAGAAATTGTTGTACTTAAAAATGGTGCTGCTGCTTTTGGAGAAAAAGTTGCTGCTTCGGCGTTTGGAACAAATATAAGTGAAAAGGCTGCCGCTGCAAGAAGAGGTCGTCTCAGCTTTGCTCACCCCTGAGCTAATTCGCGTGAACGATCACGCGCTGCCAAAAGTGCCGCACTAAATATCTCCTGTAAGCCGCTTTCATTTAAGCTCTTAAGCGCCGCAGCAGTTGTTCCATTTGGACTAGTGACATTTTCGCGCAAAGTGGTTGGCGTTTTCCCTGAATCTCGCAACATTGTTGCAGCGCCATAAATAGTTTGGACACTTAACTGATGTGCATCCTCAGGGGTTAGGCCTAACTTAACTCCTGCCGCCACCATTGCTTCAATAATTAGAAAAAAGTAAGCCGGGCCTGATCCACTTACTGCTGTTACTGCATCTTGCAAATCTTCTTCAACGCGAATTACTTTGCCGGTGCCATTTAGTAATTTTTCGGCGAGCGCTAAATCTTTTTCACTGCAATGGGATCCCCTGGATATAGCGGCCATGCCTTCACCAACCAACGCTGGTGTGTTTGGCATCACTCGGATAACTGGAACACTCTTGCCTTTGAGCCCAGCTTCAATACCTACGATTTTTTTACCTGCTGCCAGACTAATAAGTACAGTCTCTGCAGAAATGTGATCTGAGATTTCGGCAACGCTCGTAGCTAAATCTTGTGGTTTAACGATTAAGAAAATTGCCGCAAATCCAGCGAGTGCTTCCAAATTAGACAGCTCATTGACCCCATATTGCGCACAGATATCAGCACTACGTTCTGGCCGTTTTTCCAATATAGAAATAGAAGTGGGCTTGGTCCCTGATTTTATGAGTCCGGCGATAATCGCCTCTCCCATTGCCCCAGCGCCGATGATCAATATCTGGCTCATGAGTCAGAGCCTACAACGCCGACATCTCGCCAGGTCGGTTAGCCAACCAATTAGCCAACCAATTAGCAATATCTCCTTCCTTTTCATCGGAGCCCATCGATGTAACAAGAACCTTAAAAAGCCTCTACCCTTGTGCCTTATGCCTGAGGTAGTAATTGATTTCCCGCGCGACTGGGTCGAGTTTGATAACCCCGCAGATCCATTTGGTGAGCGTTTTCGTTGTGATCTAACTTGGCTCACTTCTAATTGGACCTGCATTTACGGCAACGGTTGTAAAGGAATTTACGCTGATCGTCCGAATGATGGTTGTTGTTCTGAAGGCGCTCTCTATTCAGACAAAAAAGATGAAGAACGCGTTCTAAAATTTGCTAAAAAATTAAAGAAGTCTCAGTGGCAATACTTCGACAAAGCCCAGCCTAAGAAAAAAGGTGGGAAGTTAAAAATTTCTGAAGTAGATGAAGATGGAGACCGTAAAACTCGTAAAGTAGACAACGGTTGTATTTTCTTAAATCGAAAAGGGCACACTGCTGAGGGTTACACCGGTGATTTTGGTTGTGTATTGCACCATCTTGCCCTAAGTGAAGGTGTTCATTTTGTTAAAACAAAACCCGATGTTTGTTGGCAACTACCAATTCGCCGTAGTTTTGAAAAAGTTGATCTCGGTGATGATGTTGAGGTATCAATCACGGTTATTGGTGAATATGAAAGTCGCGGTTGGGGACCTGGTGGCGAAGAGTTCCACTGGTATTGCACCAGCAACTCCGATGCCCATGTTGGTAAAGAGCCGGTTTACATTTCAAATGAAGCAGAACTGACTGAATTGATGGGCAAAAAAGCCTATGCTGAATTGAAGCAGATTTGCGATGCTCGAATGGAAATCAAACGAGCTGCATCTCCTAAGTTATTGCCCTTTCTGCTTGAGCATCCGGCTACAACTCTGGCTCGCAAAGAGGCCGCCGCAAAGAGTGAGTAGGAAAAGGTCAGTCGTAAGTCGTACTCTTAGAACATGGCAAAAGCATCGCTCAAAGAGCCCTTCCGCTGTTCAGAATGTGGTTGGAGTACCTCAAAATGGGTTGGCCGCTGCGGTGAATGTCAGGCTTGGGGCAGCATTGATGAGGGAACTCGCAAACTTAATGTTGTAGCCGCAGGAGCGGTCACTGCGACCGCGCGCCCAATTGGTGAAGTTGATTTAGCAGCCGCACAATCTCGATCAAGTGGTGTCGCAGAGTTAGATCGAACGCTCGGAGGTGGATTAGTTCCTGGTGCTGTTGTTTTACTTGCCGGTGAACCTGGAGTTGGAAAATCTACTTTGCTTTTAACTGTTGCAGCCGAGAGCGCGCGCACTGGCTTGACTGCACTTTATGTAACAGGTGAAGAATCCACGGCGCAAGTTAGATTACGTGCCGAGCGACTTTCTGCAATTCATCCATCTCTTTGGTTAGCAGCTGAAAACGAATTGAGTGCAGTTGTTGCACACATTGATGCCGTCAAACCTGATTTGTTAATTATTGATTCAATCCAAACGATGGCTAGTGCTGCTGTTGAAGGTTCCCCTGGTGGTGTCACACAAGTTCGCGAAGTTGCAAATACGGCAATAAGAATCGCTAAAGATCGTGGAATTACCGTAATTTTAGTCGGCCATGTTACAAAAGATGGATCAATTGCTGGCCCGAGATTGTTAGAACATTTAGTTGATGTAGTGCTTAATTTTGAAGGAGATCGACATTCACGGTTGCGTTTAGTTAGGTCAATAAAAAATCGATTTGGTGCAACTGATGAAGTTGGATGCTTTGATTTACATGATGGTGGCATTTCAGGTGTTACAGATCCGAGTGGACTTTTTACAACTCGTCATGCCGAACCTGTACCAGGAACTTGCGTAACAGTTGCTCTTGAAGGCAGACGGGCCCTCGTTGCTGAGATTCAAGCATTAGTTGGAGTTGATAAAGACCGCGATTACGGCAACGCCCGCCGAGTAACAAGTGGATTAGACAGTGCTCGAACCGCTATGACACTTGCAGTTCTAGAGTTACGTGCAAATACTAAATTGGCTGGGCGAGATGTTTATGTAGCAACAGTTGGTGGAATGAAATTAACTGAGCCCGCTGCCGATCTTGCAGCAGCACTTGCCGTTGCCTCTGCAGCGGTCGGATTAGCACTGCCTGCAGATTTAATAGCTATTGGTGAAGTTGGTCTTGCGGGGGAAATAAGAAGAGTCACTGGTGGCCAGCAACGGGTAGTCGAAGCAGCCCGGCTTGGATTTAAACGCGCATTAATTCCAGCAGGAAGCGATATTAAAGTTCCGGGAATTGAAATTGTTGAAGTGCATCGAATTTCTCAAGCTCTAGAAAAAGTAAAACTCCTAGAACGCTAAGAAGAAATGATGTATTCGCCGCTGATCTTCACCGGAAGTTCAGTTAACGGAGTCCGAGTTGGTCCACCAATGGCTTTCCCGTTTTGCAATGGATCAAATCTTGCTCCGTGGCAAGGGCAAATTAATTCTTTGCTTCCACTGTCATAGTTCACAGTGCAACCTTCGTGAGTACACACAGCCGAAAATGCACAAACCACATCAGTATCTGTACGAATTAAAATCCCTGGATCACCTGTTGCAAGTTTAATCGACAGTGCACTTCCTACATTTAAATCTGAAATTGCCGCAATCGCATTATCTGGGGCGCCGCCACCTTTTTTTGTAACAATCTTCGCTGCAGAGGATGCAATTCGTGCCGGAGTTGCAAAGAAATTGCCCAATGCTGCAAATGCGATTGAAAGTGCACCGACAACACCAATTCCTATTGCACCCCTTCGATCAACATTTAGAACTCTGGAAACTGTGCGTTTTCTTGGCATGACTGACAAAGCAAAAACTAACCACATAATTAAATATGCGGTGTTTGAGGCTAAGAAATATGGTGTTATATAGAATGAAGATGAAAGCCAAAGAGATGCCGAAAGTCCCGCACCTGCAATCGCTGCTAAAAAGGGTAAGACTCCGAAAAGAGTCGCTAGGCCAATTGCAATTTCGCCAACCATAGTTCCCGCACCAACCAGAGTTGCATGCTCAACCATTTTATTTAACAAAGGTGAGATTGGAGATTGTTGCGAAAAGCCAGCAAGTTGCTTTCCAATATAGGTAGTTGCTTCTGGGTTTAGAAATCCTCCATCAAGGGCCTTATGTAGACCAGCATAAGTAAAGGTAATCCCTAGCCAAAGACGAAGTAAGCGCACGCTCCAACTTTGATGTTCCCAGCTTTTGACTATGCCTTTAAAAAAATCTTGGACGCTTGACATCGTGCTCCCTAAATAGGCTTACTGAGTTAGCGTAATGGGGAATACCTTCAAATTAACCCTACTTCACTACTTTTGCTCAGAATCTACTCAATGTTTTTTGGATTCGCCGATCAAGCTGCAACATTAAATACGCAATTGAGATTGCCAGAATTATCAAAAATGCGTAAACAAAGTACTTGTTCTGTTCATTTGCGAACCTTTCTAAACTCATATATCCCAATCTGCCGTGGATCAAAAACAATGGGTACGTCAGGGCACCAAAGAAAACCGCTCCAGGAATATGAATATTGGCTACCTTGGGTAAAAGCGTTAAAAGTAGAAGCCCAAAAATAATTAACACTATGACAGTTACTACATGGACGGAATACTCAGCATTTCGGATCTTGCTCAGTCTTTCTAGAGAGCCAATTCGCGAATAAAGGCCTCCACCTATTGCCGCCAGTAATCCAATTATTCTTAATGGATTCCATCCCCACTGTTTAATTGAATAAATTATTGCTCCACCACAAATAAAAGAAAATGATCCATATAAATACCAAATGTTAAATCGGTTTAAATCAAATACATACCAAATGAAAATAACTATGGCCCAGATTGGAAAAATTGTTGGTAGATGCTTCCCCATTCGAAGTTTTAAAATTACAAAAATAAAGAGGTAAAGTTGAATTTCGACCAACATAAACCAATGTGCTCCGTCTATCCAACCTTGATCAAATGCAGTTGGAAACATGGTGATATTTGCTAGAAATTGCAAAAAATCTGGCTGATTTTTGCTCAAAGTAGGCAAAAAAGTAATTGCCGTAATGAGAATAATTGCTATCCAATAAAGCGGATATATCCGCTTTATTCTTCCCTTTGCAAACTGCCAAGCACTTCGATTTGTTGACATCAATATCAAGTAACCACTTACTACAAAAAATAACTGCACGCCTAAATATCCATACTTAGCGATGTCGGAAAAAGGAGTTAATTCGATGCTGGTAACTGTGCCATTTGAAATACCGTTTGAAAAATAGTGAAAGAGAATTACTACCGATGCACCGACAACTCTAAGTGCATCGATATATTCAAGTCGGCTCTTATTGATCTTTTCCATCCAGTACTCTCTAATTATTTACAGTCTTGACCCCATGCAATCAAAGATCTATTCAGGTGGGTCAAATATAAACAAAGTTCCCGAGAAACCACCATCTACTGGTATTGCGATACCAGTCACAAAATCAGATGCTGCACTCCCTAAAAAGGCGGCAACACCCTCAAAATCTGATTCCGTACCCCATCTATTTGCGGGAGTACGTTGCATTACTTGTTGTTCCAGGCCTGGGATCGAACGCGATTGGGTTGTCATTTCAGTTTTGACCCATCCCGGAAGAACTGCATTTACTTGGATATTATCTGCGCCCCACGCAACTGCTAAAGATTTAGCTAGTTGAACTACCGCTCCTTTAGTCGCGGCATATGCAGAAGTGATTCCAAATCCGAAAATACTTGTCATCGAACCGATGGTGATTATTTTTCCACCACCACGTTTTTTCATTTCTGGATAAACAGCTTGGCAACACTCAAAAACTGCAGTCAGGTTTGTGTCTAAGACATCTTTCCAATCTGCTTTAGAAAAGTCTTGTGGATTTTTGCGAATATTTATTCCAGCATTTGCCACCAAAATATCAATTGATCCAAGCTCTGCCACCGTATCAATCACGGCTTGATCAATATCTGCTCGAATATTTACATCGACCTTAAATGCGACTGCTCGGATTCCAAGAGATTCAAGTTCGGCTACTGCTTTTGCACTTTTTTCGAGATTGCGAGACCAGATCGCAATATTGGCTCCGGATTTTGCAAAGCCTCGCGCAAAGCCAAGTCCGATACCCCCATTTCCGCCAGTTACTACAGCAACCTTGCCCTGTAGATCAAAAGCGGATGAGGTCATCTGTGAAGCTTAAACCGCTGGAGTTTCGGCCAAATCCTCAGGTGTATTTGGCGTTGAGCTCTTTGGTTCACCTGCAAAAGTGAACTTGGCGTCAACTCCTTCGCCTTCAGTATCCACCACAATAATTTCGCCAGCTTTAAGTTCGCCAAACAAAATCTTCTCAGAGAGAACATCTTCGATCTCACGTTGAATAGTGCGGCGCAATGGACGCGCTCCCATTACTGGGTCATAACCGCGGGATGCGAGCAATGCCTTAGCAGAAGGTTTTAATTCGATGCCCATATCTTTAGCTTTCAAGCGCTCATCAAGAAGTGCAATCATCAAATCTACAATTTGAACGATTTCTTTCTCTGTTAATTGATGGAAGACAACAATTTCATCAATACGGTTTAAGAATTCAGGGCGGAAGTGAGATTTCAGTTCATCTGTGACTTTATTACGCATGCGCTCGTATGAAGTCTGTGAATCTGAGCTGTTGGCGAATCCAAGTCCAGCACCCTTTGAGATGTCACGGGTTCCAAGGTTTGTAGTCATGATGATTACGGTGTTTTTGAAATCTACAACACGGCCTTGAGCATCTGTTAAGCGCCCATCTTCAAGAACTTGAAGCAAGGAGTTGAAGATATCTGGATGTGCTTTCTCAATCTCATCAAAGAGCACAACTGAGAATGGACGACGTCGAACTTTCTCGGTGAGTTGTCCGCCCTCGTCGTAACCAACATATCCTGGAGGTGAACCAAACAACCGTGAAACAGTGTGGCGTTCTGCGTACTCACTCATATCGAGTTGAATAAGTGCATCTGCATCACCAAATAAGAAACTAGCTAAGGTGCGAGAAAGTTCAGTTTTACCAACACCAGATGGACCAGCAAAAATAAATGATCCTCCAGGGCGCTTAGGATCTTTCAATCCTGCACGGGCACGACGAATTGCTTGTGACAGTGCCTTGATCGCTTGATCTTGACCGATTACCCGCTTGTGTAGTTCATCTTCCATGCGTAGCAAACGTGAAGTCTCTTCTTCAGTCAACTTAACAATTGGAATTCCGGTAGATGCGGCAAGAACTTCAGCAATTTCTTCTTCGCCAACAACTGAAACCTGGTCTAAATCTCCGGCTTTCCATTGCTTCTCGCGCTCACCTTTTTCTTGGATGAGGGTTTTCTCTTTGTCGCGAAGTGAAGCGGCTTTTTCGAAATCTTGACCATCAATTGCTGATTCTTTTTCACGTCGAACATTTGCAATTCGATCATCAAACTCACGTAAATCAGGTGGAGCTGTCATCCGCTTGATGCGCAGACGAGATCCTGCCTCATCAATAAGATCGATTGCTTTGTCTGGCAAGAAGCGATCTGAAACATAACGATCTGCCAAAGTTGCTGCTGCGACTAAGGCTGCATCTGTGATTGAAACATGATGATGCGCTTCGTAGCGATCGCGAAGTCCCTTTAAAATCTCAATAGTGTGAGTTACAGATGGCTCTGCAACTTGAATTGGTTGAAAACGACGCTCGAGTGCAGCATCTTTTTCTAAATGCTTACGGTATTCATCAAGAGTTGTGGCACCAATTGTCTGGAGTTCACCACGAGCCAACATAGGTTTCAAAATACTTGCAGCATCAATTGCACCTTCGGCTGCGCCTGCTCCAACTAATGTGTGAATCTCATCGATGAACAAAATAATGTCGCCACGGGTGCGAATCTCTTTTAATACTTTCTTCAAACGCTCTTCGAAATCTCCACGGTAACGACTTCCTGCGACCAATGCGCCGAGGTCGAGTGAATAGATTTGCTTATCTTTAATTGTTTCTGGAACTAAATTTTTCACAATAGCTTGAGCAAGTCCCTCAACTACTGCAGTCTTACCAACACCTGGCTCGCCAATTAATACTGGGTTATTTTTTGTGCGTCGTGAAAGAATTTGCATAACTCTTTCGATCTCTTTTTCGCGACCGATAACTGGATCAAGCTTTCCCTCACGAGCAGCTGCAGTTAAGTTGCGACCAAATTGATCAAGAACAAGTGAGGTAGATGGAGTTCCTTCGGCTGGGCCGCCAGAAGTTGCGGCCTCTTTACCTTGGTAACCAGATAGCAATTGAATTACTTGTTGACGTACACGATTTAAATCAGCGCCAAGTTTTACCAACACTTGAGCGGCTACGCCTTCGCCTTCACGGATCAATCCAAGCAATATGTGTTCGGTGCCAATGTAGTTGTGTCCAAGTTGCAATGCTTCGCGAAGTGAAAGTTCTAATACTTTTTTAGCACGTGGAGTAAATGGAATATGTCCACTAGGTGCTTGTTGGCCTTGACCAATAATCTCTTCTACTTGTGCACGAACTGCTTCAAGTGAAATCCCAAGTGATTCGAGCGCTTTTGCGGCTACGCCTTCACCTTCATGAATTAAGCCAAGCAAAATGTGCTCGGTGCCGATGTAATTGTGATTGAGCATGCGAGCTTCCTCTTGCGCGAGTACAACTACTCGTCGGGCTCGATCTGTAAACCGCTCAAACATGGCAACTCCTCTAACTAAATGAAATTGATCCGACTACCGCTTCTGCATGGACTACTTGGACTGCTTGGACTGCTTTGGTACATCTCCAAGCCTAATCATCTCTTACTTAGGCGCCACCTCGGGTGGTACTTCTTTTAACGCTCAACTGGGCTCAAATATGCCCGTCTCCCGCTAGATTTTCGAAATTACTGGTATGACCACTAGATCTAGGGGAAATCTCCCCAACTTTCCCCAATAGCGGCTAGAGCACTCGCAACATTCTGGTGTTCCCCAGGGTATTTGGCTTCACGCTCTCAAGCTCCAGGAATTCAGCAATACCTGCATCGTAAGAGAGCAGTAATTCTTGGTAGACCGCTGGGTCCACCGGAGTTCCTTGAATTTCAACAAAACCATGTCGGCTAAAGAAATCAGTTTCAAATGTTAAACAGAAAATCCTTTTTACTCCCAGTTCGATTGCACGTTTTGTAATGTGCTCCAACAATTGTGATCCAACACCAGTGCCTCGATATTTTTCAACTACAGCCATGGTTCGCACTTCTGCTAAATCTTCCCAAAGAATGTGTAGTGCTCCACAGCCAATTACTTCACCATCTATTTCAGCAACCGTAAACTCTTGAACAGATTCATAAAGAGTTACTGTTTCTTTTGTAAGTAATCTTCGGCCAAGTGCATAAGTATCAATAATTTGTCGAAGTTGCTTGATATCACTTGTACGTGCCGGGCGGATTATTGGGTTCATTCTGGTTTCACTAGTGGAAATAAAATAGTTTCGCGAATTCCAAGACCAGTAAGTGCCATCAATAATCGATCTACACCCATTCCCATACCTCCAAGTGGCGGCATTCCAAATTCAAGAGCGCGCAAAAAGTCCTCATCCAATGCCATCGCTTCGACATCACCTTTTGCACCAAGTGCTGCTTGCGCTACTAATCGCTCGCGTTGAATAACTGGATCAATTAATTCGGAGTAACCAGTCGCAAGTTCAAAACCATCAATGTATAAATCCCATTTCTCTGCAACACCTGGAATTTCACGATGTGCTCGTACCAATGGCGAAGTGTCCAATGGGAAGCCCATAACAAAAGTAGGAGTTTTCAACTCTGGTTTAACTAAATGTTCAAATAACTCTTCTAGTAATTTGCCAGTAATCCATTTTGGATCAACTGATAGACCAACTTTTTTAGCTAACGCAAGCAACTCCTCATAAGGAGTTAAAGCAGTAATTTCTACGCCAACAGCCTTAGAAACAGATCCGTATAGTGAAATCTGATCCCATTTTCCACCTAAATCACTTTCGCGACCATCAAAATGTGTAACTGTAGTTGATCCACTAGTTGCGATAGCTGCTGCCTGTACTAAATCGCGCGTTAACTCAATCATGGAATTCCAATCTCCGTAAGATTGGTAAGACTCGATCATCGCAAACTCTGGAGAATGCGAAGAGTCAGCTCCTTCATTTCTAAAATTTCTATTGATCTCAAAAACTCGCTCGATACCACCAACTATGCAACGCTTTAAATAAAGTTCAGGTGCAATTCTTAAAAATAGCTCCATGTCGTATGCATTGATGTGAGTTTTAAACGGTCGGGCTGCTGCTCCACCATGCAATACCTGCAACATTGGTGTTTCAACTTCAATAAAATCTTTTTGCGAAAATGTATCGCGTAGTGATTTCATTACGACAGGTCGCAAGCGCGCATTTGATCTAGCTTCTGGTCTAACTATTAAATCTACGTAACGCATCCGAACTCGGGTCTCTTCAGACATTGGTTTGTGTTCTACTGGAAGAGGGCGCAAAGTTTTAGCTGCCATTTTCCAAGAAGTTGCAAGTATGGAAAGTTCACCGCGTTTAGATGTGATTATTTCACCGGTAACACTCACAAAATCCCCAATATCTACAAAGGTTTTCCACTGCCCCAGTACATCTTCGCCAACTTTGTCTAGTGAGAACATCGCTTGCAACTCAGTTCCATCACCTTCGCGCAAAGTTGCAAAACATAACTTTCCGGTATCTCGTTTGAAAATAACTCGACCGCTTAAGCTCTCTGTTACGCCAGTTTTTACATCTATTTCTAGATCAGCAAACTTTTCTCGTATCGATTTAAGTGAAGAGGTCCGTGGAACTGAAACTGGATACGGCTCAACACCTGATGAAATTAGAGATTCTCTTTTTTCGTGGCGAATCCGAATCTGCTCTGGCAGATCATCTACTTCGACGGCGCTATTGCTTTCCTGCGCACCTTTTTCGCTCATGGGGTAGAGGGTACCGGTTCTAGTGGTTTCGTTCGTGCACCAGACGAAGACCAATTAAGGTCAAATCTGGTTCATGAAAATCTATGGTTTCACAGATTCCAATTACTAAGGTCGCCAATCCTCCTGTAGCAACTACTGTGATTCCTTCTACATTAAGTTCATCACTAATTCGCCGCACTAATCCATCTACCTGCCCAGCGAAGCCATAGATAGTTCCGGATTGCAATGCTTCAACGGTATTTTTCCCGATAACTGATTTGGGTTTAATCAATTCAACTTTTCTAAGTTGTGCAGCTCGAGCCGCTAGTGCCTCTACTGAGATCTCAATTCCAGGCGCTAATGCACCACCTAAAAATTCTCCCTTACCTGAGACAACATCAAAATTAGTAGAGGTGCCAAAATCAACAACAATTACTGGGCCGTTCTCACCAAACATTTCATGAGCCGCCAATGTATTTGCAATCCGATCTGAACCAATCTCTTTAGGGTTGTCTACAAGCAAAGGAACACCGGTTTTTATGCCGGGTTCAAGAATGGTTGATGGAGTTTGTGCATAATGCCTAGAAAGCATTGTGCGCAATTCGCGTAGAACTGCTGGAACTGTTGAACATAGAGATATGCCAGTTACTTCATAATTTTCTACTAAAGAACGATATTTAATCCACAACTCATCAGCAGTGTCACGCGGATCTGTCTTCACTCGCCATGAGTGCAATATCTCCTGATTTTCGAAAATACCTAAAACCGTATTTGTATTTCCAACATCAATTGTTAACAACATGTGATTACCCCTTAACTTTCAGATCTAAGCCAATATCAAGAATTGCAGCAGAATGAGTCAAGGCACCGATTGCAATAAAATCGACTCCACTCATTGCATAATCGCGAGCATTTTCCAATGTGATTCCCCCTGATGCTTCAAGCTTTGTTCGACCAGCGCATTGTTTAACCGCTAATTTGCATTGGTCAGGGGACATGTTGTCTAACAAAATTAAATCTACTTTGCCCGCTATTACCTCTTCCATCTGATCTAAGTGATCAATTTCAACTTCAATTGAAAGATTCGGGAACTTGCTCCGCACATCATTAATTGCGTTTGCAATACTTCCTGTCGCAGCAATGTGATTATCTTTAATCAACGCGGCATCAGATAAATTCATTCGGTGGTTTGTGGCTCCACCCATTCG
>JBILFD010000058.1:0-5824 GCA_044351765.1 Candidatus Nanopelagicaceae bacterium
ATACCAAATCCGCTTGCATCATCATTTGATGGAACGATAATTACCAACATTTGGACGGTGCTTGCAGTTGCCTTGCCAGTTTCGCCTTCGCACTGCTTGGTGCTTGCTTGTAGTGAAGTTGATACTGGAGATCCCTCAACTAACAAGGTATTCCGAGTTGCATCGCCTGTGGCGTCAACTGAAATGTCATTAGCAATAGAAACCGATACACCATTCTTAAATGGTCCTACACGCACTTTGATCGATACAAATATATTTCGATCTAGTGGAGCTTGGTAGGCGTTAGCACCGACTTGTCCAGCCATTGAAGTTTTATTTGTTGCATCAACTTTAACTGGAAGAACATCAATCATTACCCAGTTAACAAATTCATTTGCAGTTTTTGCGTTGATATAAAGGCCGTCATAGCCATAAACCGCTAATCCATTGACAGCCCAATTCTCATGAGTCCATCTTCCGTCAATTCCAGCGCGAGAACTTGCCTCAGTCGTAGCAAGAGGAGTTGGAATTACAGGTGCTGCTGGTGCTGGTGCAGCAGTTTTGGTGTCAGCTGCTGCTGGTGCAACAGTTTTAGTGTCAGCTGTTGCGGGTGCAGCAGGTGCAACAGGTGCTGCTGTTACCGGAGTCGCTGTTCCAGAGGCAACCCAAGTCAATGGGATAGCCGCCCCTGCATTGAGCGAAACGGATACAGATTCAACACAAAAATCTTGAGCAGCTGTAGTGCAAACTGGCCAACTGGTTTTTGGAACTCTCAGTGCCGCGTTTGCAGTAGTAGGAGTTAATAGTGCTCCGACTAAGGCGATCATTGATGTAACAATTGTAAATTTTCTCACTTAGATCCTCCAAGGATTATTTCATCATCTGATCATCTGAATAGATTTGATACCTATTTGATTCTCAGCAAGTTCGATTTTACCCCTTAATGGGTTAAATGGAAGAAGCCGTAGGTAGGGTAATCCCAACGCAAAATCAGGTTAAAAACGCAGATTTGGGGTGATTTAGTGATCCGAAAGAGCGGCAGCACCTTGGTTTTGGCTATTTGGAGTGTTAAATCGATAGCCAACGTGACGAACGGTGCCGATTAGAGCTTCATGCTCTGGACCTAATTTTGCTCGCAAACGCCGGATATGAACGTCGACGGTTCTAGTGCCTCCGAAGTAGTCATATCCCCAAACTTCTTGCAGTAATTGCGAACGAGTGAAAACACGTCCTGGATGTTGCACTAAATATTTTAGAAGTTCAAACTCTTTGTAAGTTAAATCTAATGAACGTCCTTTTATTTTCGCCGTATAAGAATGTTCATCAATTGCAATTTCGCCGCCACGAATTTCAATAGTTGCAGGATTGATATCGCGTTGTAAATCCAAATACTTAGTAATTGTAAGGCGAATTCGAGCATCTACCTCTGCGGGTCCAGCAGTATCAAGAATTACATCATCAATTGCCCAATCTGCTGCAATTGCAGTGAGGCCGCCTTCAGTTGTAACTAAAATAATTGGAGCACCAACGCCAGTTGTATTAAGTAAGCGAGTTAAATTCTTTACCGCACCTAAATCACGTCGACCATCAACAATCAACAAATCAATTGACGGCGCATCAAGTAAAACACTTACTTCAGCCGGAAGGATTTTTACTTGGTGTTGCAACAAGGACAAAGAGGGAAGCACTTCAGCGCTGCTATTGCGCGAATTGGTAAGCAGCAACAATTTAGCCATTGATGCTCACCTCAACTTCCTGTCGTTTTCCTAACCAATCTCTTACTGATCCATCTAAAAGTTATGCATAAAGGACCCGGGTTGGCTGCTTCGTCGCAACTTCCAGGTCCTACATGCGCAACAATACTCCCGTGGACAATCTGCTGGTACTCATCGTAATTTTGGCTTTGGCCACGGGGTACGGTTTTTATTTTCGAGCTCGAACTGGCCGGCTAAAGGCCACGACGAAAAAGGGATCCACTGCCGCAACCAGTGTCATAGCCGCAGGTGAGATGGGCGCCGAGTTTGGTTCAGTGGCAACGCTTTTACAGTTTTCGTCAGCTTTTTGCGCTCCCTGCCGAACCACAAAAGTCCTGCTTAGCGAGGTAGCAAAAGCGGAGGAAGGCGTTGTGCATGTCGTCCTTGATGCTGAGTCACATCTGGAATTGGTGCGCCGGCTAAAGATCATCTCCACGCCGACCACCTTGATATTGGACTCAAATGGGGTTGAAGTTGGCCGGGCGGTTGGAGCGCCAAGGCGCGAGCAGGTGGCAGCCGCTTTACACGCTTTGAGGTAGCCAAATACTCGTGTATTGAACTCAGTTAGTTCTCAGGAAATCCTCAACTTCAGAGAGCACTCTTCATTTATGGCCAAACAACTAACGCGCAAGAGAGCATCGCTGCGCCTTGATGCTGCGGCCACAATTACTGGCCTCGGGTTGGGTTTCACTTTGGCGCTCCTAGTTTCAACCCTTTCAGTTGATGATGTAAATGGCACGTACCAAATCATCACCACAATCTCGCGAGTAGCTGCTTTAACTGGTTCTTATTTAGCACTTGTTGGATTAATGATGGTTGCCAGAATTCCATGGGTTGAGCACGCAGTCGGACATGATCGTTTAGTTTCATGGCATCGTAAAAGCGCACCGTATTCATTATTTTTAATTCTCATACATTTTCTATTAGTTGTAGTCGGATATGCAGCTACTGATCGAATCCGAGTTGGTGCTGAAATTTGGAGATTGGTAACAACTTATCCTTGGATGCTGGCCGCATTTGTTGCATTCATTTTATTTATGAGCGCTGGAATTTCTTCATATAAGAGAGTCCGCGCAAAAATTAAATATGAAACTTGGTGGACAATTCATTTGTACACATACCTTGGAATAGCGCTTTCATTTATGCATCAAATTCAAACTGGCGTTATGTTTATCAATCATCCGTTAAACAAAGGTTATTGGATAGCACTTTATGTGATAGTTGCAGTAAGTATAATAAACTGGAGAATAATTCTTCCGTTGGTTAAATCTGTAAAGTTAAAATTACGAGTTGAAAGAGTCGAAGTTGAAGGCCCTGGAATTATTTCAATTTATGTTAGCGGAAGAAATATTGCCAAATTAGGCGCTAAAGGCGGGCAATTTTTCAACTGGCGCTTCCTAACTTCAGAACACTGGTATGAATCTCATCCATTTTCATTATCTGCTGCACCAAAAAATAACCAAATGAGGTTAACCGTTAAAAATCTAGGAGATCACTCAAGTTCCTTAGTGAATTTGAAAAAGGGAACACGAGTAATGGTTGAAGGTCCTTATGGAACTTTCACTGCAAGCCGTACTGATATTCGCCGCCCTATTGTTTTAATTGGTGGGGGTGTTGGTATTACCCCTATTCGAGCAATGATCGAAGATCTGCCACCACATGCTTCAGTTGACCTCATCTATCGCACGTCGCGGAGTGAAGATTTAATTATGAAAGAAGAATTAGAAAGTTTGTGTGATGAAAAGGGAATCCGTTTACATCTGATGGCTGGTCCGCGCAGTGAATTTCCATTAGATGCAAGAGCTCTAAAAACTCTGATTCATAATGTAAGAGACGCCGAATTTTATGTATGTGGTCCTACACCTCTCACAGAGAGTATTAAAAATGCCGCAGTAGATTTAAAGATGCCAGCAAATAGAGTGCATCACGAAATTTTTGAATATCACGCAGTACTAGAGAAAGAGTAGGTGCAGAAGATGGGTTTTAAGAGACCGATCATGATTGCTGGCGGAACAGTTAGCGCGGTAGCGGCTGTCCTTAGTTACCATCCTGCACAATCAAGCACAGGGTTGTTGACCCAAAGTGCACCTCTAGGTTCTGCTGTGAGTAGCAATCAGCAAACCGCTCCAACACCAGATACTTCTGCAACACCAAGTACTTCTGCAACACCAAGTACTTCTGCAACACCAAGTCAATCCGCAACCACAGCAACAAAACCGCAATCGGCACCAGCATCTTCACAATCACCAGCTCCTACGCAAACGCCAACTCCTCCAACTCCAACTCCAACGAAAACAGTAAGCGCATCACAAACAATTACCGGTCCAGTTATTTCAACACGTTGGGGTCCAGTTCAAGTGCAGATCGTTGTTGAGAACGGTCAAATTGTCGGGGCAACTGGATTGCAATATCCAAGTGATGATCGCAGATCGCTCTATATCTCAGAACAAGCAGTACCGATGTTGGTTGATTTAACTTTGCAAGCGCAATCTGCAGATGGCATTCCACGAATTGGTGGAGCCACTTACACCTCAAATGGTTGGAAAACATCCCTCGCCGCAGCACTAAGAAATATCTAAGGAGTTATGAAATTATGAAGCGCACAATATTTTTAATCGCAGCAGCAGGTAGTGCCCTAACCGCATTCTTATTTTTTCAACCAGTATCAGGTGATGGTGGTGGGCTAATGATGCCAGTCACCTCTGCTTCCCCTGTGGCTAGTACATCTGAACAACCTGTCGCATTTGCCTCTCCGACTGCTAGCAAAGTGTTTACTGGAGATGTATCTACTACCACCCCGACTCTGAAAGCAAAGTCATCAATTACCAGTTCTACTGTGATTAACTCTCCAAGCATCCAAGGTGGCCTAAGTATTAAAGGTGGCAGCGGAGATGATGACGATGACGACGAAGGTTACGATGATGATGAAGATGATGATCGCGATGATGATGAAGGTGACGACGACTAAATGATTCATCACGAAGAAGTCTGGGGCACTGTTGTTGCGCTAGAACTTTATGAGGAATCAAAATCAATAAGTGAAATTGAAACCGTTTCGAAAGAAGCGGTTTCTTTCTTGCATGAAATCGACCGAGATTTTTCGACTTTCAAAGTAGATTCTGAAGTTTCGCAAATTAGACGTGGCACATTAAAAATTGACAATGCATCAGCGAGAGTTCAATTGATTTGGAAACTTTGCGAAGAAGCACGTGCATTAACTGAAGGTGCTTTTGATCCATGGCATGTAAGGCTCGGGGGATTTGATCCATCCGGATATGTAAAAGGTTGGGCAGCAGATCAAATTGCAAACAAGGCAGTTGCTGCTGGAATATCACGCGTTCATATAAATGCCGGTGGAGATATAACTTTACGCGGCGGTATGTTGACCTCTGATGGTGAGAAACCCTGGATGATTGGCATCCAACATCCAGAAAAAAAGAATGCAATTGCAACTGCCTTACCAATTACAAATGGTGCGGTTGCAAGTAGTGGAACTTACGAACGTGGTGCTCACATCATTGATCCAGCAAACGGATTGATTGCGATTGGTGCACGAGCTACGAGTGTTTTCGGACCTGATGGCGGCATTGCAGATGCACTGGCGACTGCCCTTGTAGTTTCTGGGCGCGAAGGAGCGCGCTGGTTTTTGAAGCCGGAATTAGCTGAATATGGCTGCTGGGGAGTGGACCGAAATTCAGATTCCACCTGGTCCTTACGTTGGCCAGAGGAGCGACCGGCCTCGAGGTAAGTAGATGCAACATGTTCGCAAGTGGCATAATTAAGTGATCAAAAGTAACCTTGTCCTATGTTTTCCAAGAGAATGACGCTTACCGTACTGACCAAGCGTCGCACCATTGATTATGGTCGCATCTCTTCTTCGCGTTGTCGCTAAATCTCCCAACACTTTAAGTGTCGTCAGCCCGCGTTAGCGGCTTACTAATTTTTATCCCCCAATATTATTCGAGGAGATTTATGTTAAATGTTTCGGTACAAATAGATGCACGTGGAGCTCGATTTAGCGCTCTAATTACCGCAATTGTTTTTTCTGTGGCGTTGTTAACCCAATCTTCCGCATTGATCCTTTGGCAAGC
>JBILFD010000059.1:0-5801 GCA_044351765.1 Candidatus Nanopelagicaceae bacterium
AACCAAGTGATATTCAAGATAGTGCCCCAACTGCAGGTTTGGCACAAGCCTCATCTTTCGCAGTTAGCGCTGATTGGAGCGCAACCAAGTTGATGGCTCCGAAGGCAGGACGCCGCTAAAGCCTTTAGGATGTCATCAGCGCTTAAATTTTCAAGTTCTTCACATTAAGCAACTTCAATCAAATAGGGAGTATCAAATGAGTTCACCAGCCGTCGGTTCAGTTGCGCCAGATTTTGAATTAACAAATCAGCATGGGCAGAAAGTTTCACTCGCTTCTTTTCGCGACAAGAAAAATGTTGTGGTTCTTTTCTACCCATTTGCATTTTCAGGGATTTGTACTGGCGAACTTTGTGCGCTTCGCGATGATTTAGCGCCATTCCAAAATGATCAAGTTGAATTGTTAGCAATTTCGTGCGATCCGATGTACTCACTTAAAGCATTTGCAGATGCCGAAAAATATGAATTTTCATTACTCGCTGATTTCTGGCCACATGGTGAAGTAGCTAAAAAATATGGGGTATTTCAAGACGAGCGTGGCTTCTCAACCAGAGGAACTTTTGTTATCGATAAAAGCGGGGTTATCCGCTGGAGCGTAGTAAATGGTCCAGGGGAAGCGCGCGATGTTGCTGCATATAAGGCGGCTTTAGCAGCCATTTAAGTCGGCTAGACTTTGCGGCGTTGGGTGGTTAGCTCAGTGGTAGAGCGTCTCGTTTACACCGAGAATGTCGGGGGTTCGAAACCCTCACCGCCCACCAAAATTTATTAATAGGGTCGATTTTAGGTAGTAAATAAATCGCAAAGCGGCGAGGCGGCGAGACGGCGAAATGGCGAGTAATTCTATGAAAGCTAGCGAGCTAGTTAATCTGCTTAATAAGCGTTATGACCCCACTACGGCTGAAATTTGGGACCGAGTCGGTGTTGTCTGCGGTGATTTAAACAACGAAGTTAAAAAAATTTATTTCTGTGTTGATGTACTTCCGGAAACAGTTTCTGAAGCGATTGCTTGGAACGCAGATTTCATCATTGCTCACCATCCACTTTTCCTTCATGAGTTAGCAGAAGTTCTAGACGGTGAACCACCGATTGTTATCGCACCATGGAAAATTGAATTAAAGGAAAAATTGATTAATGAGGGAATTGTTTTGTTAACTGCACATACAAATGCAGACAAGGCAACTCCTGGAGTAAGTGATGCGCTAGCTCGCGCACTTGGCATTATTAATTTAACTTCACTTCCTGGTGATATCGGACGCATTGGAACATTGCCTGAAGCGATTTCGTTAAAATATTTTGCAGCAAAAGTAAAATCCATTTTGCCAATTAGTAAAGCTGGAATCCGGGTTTTTGGAAATCCAGAACAAATAATTAATCGAATTGCGGTCTCTGGAGGATCTGGAGATCATCTTTTAGCAGCCGTTCGAAGTGCAGATGTTGATCTATATCTGACGGCAGATCTTCGCCATCACCCAGTAAGTGAAGCCATTGAAAGTGGGTCACCGGCTTTGATCGATGCCGGACATTTTGCAACTGAATGGCCATGGCTTAATCAAGCAGCAACCCTTTTGGCTCAAGATTTAGCAAGCGGCGGGTACGATTCTCTTGAAATGAAAGTATCAACGCTTTCAACGGATCCGTGGAGTTTTTCATGAAGGCAACGCCCGAAGATCAACTTCACTTACTTGATTTACAAAAAGTCGATGCAGAGATTGATTTACTGAATCACAAAGCAAAAAACCTTCCAGAGCATTCACAAATCGCAGAACTTGAAGCTTTAAAGCAAAGCACCGATAGTGAACTTGGGTTAGTTTCAATTGATGAAGCCGACGTGAAACGTGAAGTTGCAAAAGCAGAAGCAGATGCTGAACAAGTACGGAGTCGGAAAACACGTGATGAAGCACGCCTAGCATCTGGACAAGGCTCAGCCAAAGATCTAGAACACTTACAGCACGAATTAGTCTCTCTAACTCGTCGGGTAAATGATCTTGAAGAGATCGAATTAGAAATTATGATGCGTCTTGATGAGATAACAAATAAGGCAAATGAATATCGAGCCGTAATTTCCGATGCCGATGCAAAGTTGGAAGTATTAACTGCTGCTCGGGATAAACAGTTAAGTGAATTAGCGCTTAACGTGAAAAATCTAAAAGAAGAAAGAGCGATGATTGCTGGAAAGATTGCGGCAGAGTTTTTAGCGCTTTATGAAAAATTACGTGCTAGCAATGAAGGCGTAGGCGCTGCTGCAATTGTTCGTAAGCGCTGCACTGGATGCCACTTAGATTTAACTGCGATTGATGCCGAAAAGTTCAAGTTAGCTCCTGCAGATGATGTACTGCGTTGTGAGGAGTGTCGCCGAATTCTGATTCGCACTGTTGATTCTGGACTTATTTAATGGCTCGCGAATTAATTATTGAAGCCGATGGTGGCTCTCGGGGAAATCCTGGCCCTTCAGGTTTTGGAGCAGTTGTTAAGGATGCAAAAACCGGAGCAGTGCTACGAGAGATTTTTGAATTTATTGGAGTAGCAACAAACAATGTGGCTGAATACAGCGGGTTGGTCGCCGGATTAACAGCCGCAAATGAAATTGATCCTGAAGCACATATCCAGGTACGCATGGACAGCAAGTTAGTAATTGAACAGATGTCTGGCCGTTGGCAGATCAAGCATCCAGATATGCGGATACTTGCCGCTCAAGCCCGAAAAGTTCATGCACCAAACTTGGTTAAATACACTTGGATACCGCGTGAAGAGAATTCAGCAGCAGATCATTTAGCAAATAGAGCAATGGATGGAGCAGTTACCCCTAACGCTGATCCTGCTCAACAAGTTAATTTCATGACTGAGCGTTTAACTTCTGGCGATCCGGCCACTACTTTTTACTTTGTTCGCCATGGCGAAACAGTGCTAACAAATAGTCGAGCATTTTCAGGAGCAAATGGAACCAATCCATCTTTAAATGAGATTGGATTTGGGCAAGCAGAAAATGTAGCCCGTGAAATAGCAAAGATTAAGCCAGATATTTTGATCGCATCGCCGATGTTGCGAACTAAACAAACGGCTGAAGCCATTAGTAAAAGTACCGGCTTGCAGATTGAAGAAGATTCAACTTGGCTGGAATGTGCTTTTGGTGATTGGGATGGTTTTACTTTCCAAGAGATCAAAGCAAAATTTCCTACAGAAGCTCAACTTTGGCTAAATTCATCAGGATATGAACCACCTAATGGGGAATCTTGTGATGAAGTTGGCGAACGTGTGGATGCAGCAATTGATTACGTGGCCACAAAATATGAAGGTAAAAAAGTTTGCGTAGTGACTCACAATGTAGTGATCCGAGAGATAGCCAGAATTACATTAATGGCTCCGGGTGCGGCCGTGTTTCATTTGGATGCAGCGCCTTGTTCAATCACCACTTTGTCAGTTTGGCCAAGTGATGGATTACGTATATTGCGAACATTTAGTGAAGTGGGGCACCACCGATGAAAAATACTGATCAAAATTTCTTAACGGGCAAGAAAGTTATGATTACTGGCGCGGCAAGTGGAATTGGCAAATCATGTGTAATCGCATTTATTGAAGCGGGTGCTGATGTATTGGCTGTGGATTCAAATCCGCAAACCCTTGAGGAGTTAGCGAAAGAGTTTAAGGTATCTACAAAAGTTGCTGATTTGCGCGCACCTGAAAAACACTTTCCTGATGATTTAGAGATAGATATTTTGATCAATAACGCAGGAGTTCAGCATGTTGCTCCCATTGAGGAATTTCCACTAGCGCAGGCAGATTTGATGTTTTCATTGATGTTGCGGACTCCATTTTATTTAACTCAAAAAGTACTCCCACATATGTATGCTAAAAAATGGGGGAGAATCATTGGAATCTCAAGTATCCATGGCCATATTGCATCTCCGTACAAATCCATTTACACAACAGTTAAGCATGGACTTGAAGGTTTGACGAAAGTAACTGCACTTGAAGGTGGACCACATGGGGTTACCGCAAACACAATTGCTCCTTCTTATGCGCGCACCGCTTTAGTCGAGAAGCAGATTAAATCGCAAGCAGAGATCAACAAACTTTCTGAAGCACAGGTAGTAGATGAAATCATGTTGGCACCATCTGCAATAAAGCGCTTGATCGAACCAGAAGAAATAGCTCAACTCGCACTGTATCTATGCGGGCCATATTCAAATTCAATCAGTGGCTCTTCCTTTGGAATTGATAATGGATGGACCGCTCGGTGAGAACACCCACTTGGGTGCCAGATGCAGATAGCGGCGCTGCATTAAAGAAGTTTTTTGAAATAGTTAAAGTTAAATATCAGATAAAAGATTTATCAGAGTTACAACAATGGTCTGTGGAAAACTCAGATCAGTTTTGGTCTGAAGTTTGGGATTTTTTTGGGATAATTGGCAAAAAAGGGGATCGCACTGAGATTCCGAGTAAATTACCTGAAGCAAAATATTTTCCTGATGCGAAGTTAAGTCACCTCGAAAACTTGTTAGCTGGCGGAGGCCGAGTATCTGTCGTTAAAGAAGCGGATATCGCAAATATTGGCGAAAATCTGAGCCACAAAGAATTAGTAAATTTGGTTTCAGCTTTAATTAACACTTTTAACAAACAAGGAATTAGCGAGTCAGATCGAGTGGTAGCAATTCTTCCGGTCGGCATAGAAGTATTAGTAACTACATTGGCTGGTTTTGGGGTTGGAGCAACAGTTGCTACCGCATCTCCAGAATTTGGCGCGGAAGCGATTTTGTCGCGCTTTTCTCAACTGGAACCAACGGTATTGGTTTTCAGCAATTCATATCCATGGCAAGGTAAAGAGTTAGATCGCAGTCAGATGGTGTCTCAAGTTGCAAAAGCGCTTCCTTCCCTTAAGTTGATTATCGGCTTAGGTGCAAATAGTGAATTACCAGAAATGGTTTTATGGTCAGCCGCAACATCAGAACCTAAGGAAGTGATTTTCACCAAAAGAAGTTTCGATCACCCGGCATATGTCTTGTTTACTTCAGGGACTACTGGAGCGCCAAAAGGTTTAGTACATAGAAGTGGTGGAGTCTTACTAAAACATCTGGTTGAGATGAAATTACATTGTGATATCAAATCTGGTGATCGTGTCTGTTTTTATACAACCACTGGGTGGATGATGTGGAATTGGGAACTATCTGTCTTGGCAACAGGAGCAGATTTAGTTTTGTATGACGGGGCACCGACATTTCCTGATTCACTTCGGCTATTTCACTTTGCGCGGGAACAGAAATTAACTCATCTTGGACTTTCGGCAAGGTTGTTAGATCTGATCCGTGAGCAACATAATGATTTGAAAGTTTTGGGAGCCTTACCTGATTTACGAGTCATCATGGTCACTGGCTCGCCACTTTCTCAGGTAACAGCGCAATGGTTGAGTGATCAATTTGATGGAAAAGTTTTGATTTCTCCATTCTCTGGGGGAACCGATTTAGTTGGTTCTTTCATGGGACCAAATCCTTTACTTCCGTATTACGCAGGTCAGATGCAAGGTGCATTGCTAGGCATGAATATTGATTGTTGGGATGAGGATGGGAATCCTTGTGAAGAGAATCAAGTGGGCGAATTAGTTTGTAAATCTCCATTCCCAACTGTCCCACTTGGAATTTGGAAAGATCAAAGCGGTCAACGTTTTAAAGATGCATATTTTCATCGTTGGGAAAATATCTGGGTGCACGGTGATTTAGTTTCACGCACACCAGAAAGTGGGTATGTAGTTCATGGCAGATCTGATGCAACTTTAAATGTAGGTGGAGTTCGCATCGGCACAGGCGAGATTT
>JBILFD010000060.1:0-5766 GCA_044351765.1 Candidatus Nanopelagicaceae bacterium
AAAGAATTAGGCTTTGCGCCAAGAAGCCACTACTCAAGAGCAACACGATCGCCGCCCTCATCACCATGGGCATGATGTCGGTGAACGGCTTTATATCCATAAGCATTCTGCTTTGCATCTCTTTCCAGCTCACTTAAAAATACTTTCAGCTTTTTCTTCTCTAATAATTATAGTTCTAACCCCTCTTAGCAATTGGCCGGCGCATGTATTTTATTATTTTGTGATTTTTTCACTGATTAAAGTTTCAAAAGTTCCAATTTTTAAAGTACTCAAGCGTGCCACTATTGAAATACCTTTTATCTTTTTTGCAATTCTGATGCCTTTTATCAGCGGAGTTAAAGATCTCGACATAGGGCTAATTTCGATATCGAGCGAAGGCGCTTACGCAGGTGGCTCAATCATTGTTAAAGCCACCGCTGGAACTTTGATCTCGGTACTACTTGGAGCCACAACAACTGTGCGAAGTCTGCTCCGCGGATTTACTAAATTGAGAATGCCAACTTTGTTAGTTCAAATTGCAACTTTTATGCTGAGGTATGTGAATGTAATCTCCGCTGAGAGCGAGCGAATGGAAGTTGCCCGTCAATCTCGCGGATTTATCGCCACCGGACCTAAACATTGGAAAGTTTTGGCGCAAGCAGCCGGAACATTATTTATCAGATCTTATGAACGCGGTGAAAGAGTTCATTTAGCGATGTTGAGTCGGGGCTATGTTGGCACGCTGCCAGATTTTGAACCAGAGGCAGTCGACAAGAAGGATCTGACTCGAGCAATTATTTTGCCTTTAACTTTTTTGATTGCAGCAGCCTTAAATCTTATTTATTCAATGAATTTTTAATGAAAGGGTTAGGTAATGGAAACTCCTAAGTTAAAAGTTAGTGGGTTGGGATATTCATATCCTGATGGAAATCAGGCTTTGGATAATATTGATCTGGTCGTTAATGCTGGCGAGCGTGTTGCACTACTTGGACCAAACGGCGCCGGCAAAACCACTCTTGTGATGCACTTAAATGGCATTTTGCATGGAGGTAAAGGTTCTATCGAAATTGATGGTTCCAGAATCGATCCAAATCAAAATACTTCTTTGCTCGCTGCTCGCCAAAAAGTCGGAATAGTTTTTCAAGACCCAGATGACCAATTATTTATGCCAACTGTTGGTGAAGATATTGCCTTTGGACCACAAAATTATGGCGTTAAAGGTCAAGAGCTTGAAGATCGAGTTGTTGCCGCTTTAGCGCTGGTGAAGATGAGTGAATTTAGAGATCGCGCTCCGCATCATCTCTCCTTCGGTCAGCGCAGAAGAGTTGCAGTTGCAACCGTTCTTGCCATGCAACCAGAAATCTTGGTTCTAGATGAGCCGTCATCGAATTTAGATCCTGCAGCCAGGCGCGAGTTATTTGAAATATTGCAATCTCTACCTGTCACAATTTTAATGGTCACCCATGATCTTCCATATGCCATGCAAATCTGTCCGCGTTCGGTAATTATCTCAGCCGGAAATATTGTTGCTGATGGACCGACCATTGAGATTTTGCGTGACGAGCCTTTGTTAAATAAATACCGATTAGAGTTGCCTGAAGGTTTTGCTTTCTAGTCAATAAAAAAATCAAGCAAAAATTCAGTTGTACCAGGCACTACTGAGTACTTATCTAGATCTGTAATTCCGACAGATGCTAGGACTTCATCATCAATAAAGAAGTTTCCGGTTTTGCCGGTTCCAGTTAAAATCACATGTGCTGAATCGGAAATAATCTCTGGCTTGCGACAAAAATCAGTGTCGACTCCAGGAATCATGGCAAGGGCTGCGGTATCGATAGCAGTCCGTGGCCAGAGTGCATTAACGCTGATTCCATCACGCTTAAACTCTTCAGCTAAACCAAGGACACACATGCTCATTCCATACTTAGCCATTGTGTAAGCAAGATGTGGTTTAAACCATTTCGCACTCATGGATAGCGGTGGTGACATAGTCAAAATATGTGGGTTGCGACCAGCAGCGGCAGATTCTTTCAAGTGCGGAATCGCTGCTTGTGACGCTAAAAACGTAGCGCGAACATTTACCGAAAACATCAGATCGAATCTCTTTGCTGGAGTTGCGAGTGTCGGGGTTAAATTGATTGCACTGGCGTTGTTAATTAAAATATCTAATCCGCCAAATTCAGCCACTGTTTGTGCGACTGCACTTTCAATCTGCTTTTCATCTCGCAAATCACATTGAATTGGGAGTGCAACTCCCCCGGCCTCGCGAATTTCATCCGCAGCGGTATAAATCGTTCCTGGCAAAGTTGGGTGAGGATCTGTGGTTTTAGCAGCAATCGCAACCATGGCGCCATCAGCAGCAGCACGTTTGGCAATTGCCAATCCAATTCCTCGGGATCCTCCAGTAATTAATATTTTTTTACCAGCTAAGTCTTGTGCCATTTTTATTTTCCTTTTTTCGAAATGAAATTCATAAAAGCATCTCTGGCTTCGTCGCTCACTAATGCCTCTTGAAAAAGTTTTCCTTCTTCAACCATGGTTTGGGCAACTGCTTGAGAATGAGCTTTTTTAATTAACCTCTTTGCTTGGCGAATAGCATTTCGTGGTTGATCAGCAAGTTGTTTAGCAACTTCACCGCCACGAACTGGGCTTTCTTCATCCGAGACGACTTCATTTACCAAGCCGTACTCGCGTGCCTTTTCTGCTGAGAATACATCTCCGAGCAGAAGCAACTCACTGGCACGTTGGTGACCCATAATTAGTGGAAGCAGATAAGAAGATGCCGCCTCAGGAACTAAACCTAAATTAACAAATGGCATCGACAATTTTGTACCTTTGCCAGCAATTACGTAGTCACAATGCAATAACAATGTTGTTCCAATTCCTACAGCCCTACCAGTAATTGAGGCGACTAGCGGTTTTGGAAATTCACGAATTGCGATTAAGAAACGCCACACTGGAGCATTGTCAACAGAGGGCGGATTGTTAAGAAAATCATTAATGTCATTACCGGCGGTGAAATCATCACCTTCGCCATAAATTAAAACTGCACCAACTTCATCATTATCTGCCGCGGCATTTAATTGATCTGCAAGTTCGGCGTACATCTCACCTGTAATGGCGTTTCTTTTGTCAGGCCGATTAAAACCTAATGCTAAAACGCCATTATCGATGTTTACTGCAATTTCTTCCATTTTATTTTTTAGCGCTCAATCTTTCCGGCAATGAACTCTTCTGTGCGCACATGTGCGGTTTCATCTGAGTACTGCTCTGGAGGAGATTTCATGAAGTAGCTTGATGGAGAAAGTAATGGTCCACCAATTCCGCGATCAAGAGCTAACTTCGCGCAACGAAGTGCATCAATGATGACACCTGCTGAGTTTGGTGAATCCCATACCTCTAATTTGTATTCAAGAGATAGTGGAACATCGCCAAATGCCCGACCTTCAAGGCGAACATAAGCCCATTTGCGATCATCTAGCCATGCAACATAATCAGATGGTCCGATATGAACATTTCCTTCGCCCATATCGTGATCAAGTTGTGAAGTAACTGATTGCGTCTTTGAAATCTTCTTTGACTCTAAGCGATCGCGCTCGAGCATATTTTTAAAGTCCATATTTCCGCCGACATTTAATTGCAATGTGCGGTCCAAGTGAACTCCACGATCCTGGAATAACTTCGCCAAGATTCGGTGAGTGATGGTTGCTCCTACTTGGCTCTTGATGTCATCGCCAACAATTGGCACTTTGGCATCAGTAAATTTCTTTGCCCAAATTGGATCAGATGCAATAAATACTGGAAGCGCGTTTACAAATGCGCAATGAGCATCAATTGCAACCTGTGCATAGAATTTTGCGGCATCTTCAGAACCAACAGGTAAGTAACAGATCAATACATCTACTTTTTTCGCTTTTAGAGATGCGACCATGTCAACTGGTGTCGCGTCTGACTCAGTGATGGTTTCCCGGTAGTAGCGACCGAGACCATCAAGAGTTGTTCCGCGCTCTACTGTGACTCCAGTTTTTCCAACATTTGCAAATTTAATGGTGTTGTTCTCACTTGCCCACATCGCATCAGCAAGATCAAGACCTACTTTTTTGGCATCAACATCGTATGCGCCGACAAATTCAATGTCGCTGATGTGATAACCACCAAGGTTTGCATGCATCAAACCAGGAATCTCCTGATCGATTGCAGCATCCTTGTAGTAAGTAACTCCTTGAACTAATGAGTTGGCGCAGTTTCCAACGCCGACGATTGCTACTCTGATCTTGCTCACTGGGTTTTCCTTTCAGATTGGATCATTTCATCAAGCCACGCAATTTCACGGCTTGCTGAATCAAGTGAATGACGACGCCATTCAATTAAGTACTTATCTATTCCAAGCACTTCACCATTTAACGGCGAGCGCTCGAGCTCTTTGGAAAGCACTTCTGCTTTATCTTTTAACCTGCGTCTACGTGCTTCCAAAATTCGTACGCGAGATGTTCGCGAAGTTGGGCCAAAAAACGCAAAGTGAACTCCGAATGCTTCATCTTCGCTGGCATCAGAGTTTTCAGTTAACTCTGCAAAACGTTTTTTACCGGCTTCGGTAATTGAGTAAGAAATTTTCGCCCGGCGAGAGTTCCCGGCCGCACTTTCATTTTCAGATACTTCAATCAAATTGCTAAGGGCCATCCGGCGTAATTGCGGATATAGCGACCCGAACGAGAGCGCCCGGAAAGGTCCCAAAATAGCCAAGCAACGCTTGCGCAATTCATAGCCATGTAAAGGTCCGGCTGAGAGCAGCCCTAAAAGGGTGAACTCCAAAGGCTCACTACGTGATGCCACTTGCTGCCCCCCTTAAGTTACAACTGGATAGATCGACTTGATATATCACCTTGCGCTATCTAACTCCCCCCTACGCTCTCAGGCAACTCCAACTCAGCTCCGGCGTGGCGAGCCCTTTCTTAAGGATTTGCCCTGCTCAGAGCCTTACCCTGATTGATTGTTAGGCAGTAAAAACCTCTAGAAGGGATCTAATAGATGTCCTCACTGTTCTCATGGAAGGTGCACACCTCAGGAGATGTAGTTGCTCCAGATGAGCGCCTTAGCTGGCCCCGCACCATCGGAATCGGCTTGCAACATATCGCCGCCATGTTCGGAGCCACTTTCCTAGTACCAATCCTTACTGGCATGTCCCCAACCACCACTTTGTTCTTCTCGGGTATCGGAACGATGCTCTTCTTGTTGATCACCAAAAACCGGGTGCCTTCATACCTTGGTTCTTCCTTTGCCTTTTTGGCTCCAATCGCTGCTGCAAAAGCAGATGGTGGGATGGCCGCAGCACTCGGTGGCGTAGTTGCCGCTGGAGTGATTCTCGCGGTAATCGGTTTGATTGTTCGCCAAGTGGGAATCAATTGGATTGAATGGATGCTTCCTCCAGTTGTGACCGGCACCATCGTTATGGTGATTGGTCTTAACTTGGCAGGTGCTGCAAAAAATAATCTTGCAGCAGGTCCACTAGTTGGAATTATTACTTTGGCTGCTATTGCACTTATCGCAGCTATCAGTCATGGATTCCTTGGCCGCATCTCGATCTTTGTTGGAATTTTGATCGGTTATGTAGTTGCACTTGCTATGGGTGATGTGAAAACAGAAAGCATCACAGGTGCAAAGTGGGTCGCACTTCCAACATTTACCACTCCAACATTTAACGGCAACGCAATCATCTTGTTCCTCCCAGTTGTACTTGTACTTATCGCTGAAAACGTTGGACACGTTAAAGCAGTTGCTGCAATCACT
>JBILFD010000061.1:0-5682 GCA_044351765.1 Candidatus Nanopelagicaceae bacterium
GCTGAAGCCGGGTACAAATTACGCTCTATTGCAGCCTTTGACGCCTTTCCAATGACCGCTCACGTCGAGTGCATTGCTACCTATATTCCGGTAATATCTTGATATCAAGATAGATTTGAAAGGCGCCAAATGAGCAAGGACTCCTTAAAAAGCAAGAGCGTATTAAATGTAAATTCAACGGATTACGAGATCTTTGATATCACCCGTGTAGCCGGTGCTACCAATCTTCCATTTAGCTTAAAAATCTTGCTTGAGAATCTATTGCGCCATGAAGACGGTGCAAATATCACCGCTGAACAGATCAAAGCACTTGCAGCATGGAATCCAACTGCAGATCTCGAGACCGAAATTCAATTCACACCCGCTCGAGTCATTATGCAAGATTTCACTGGAGTTCCATGTGTAGTTGATTTAGCAACAATGCGTGAGGCGATTGCAGATCTTGGGGGAGACCCAACCAAAGTAAATCCACTCGCTCCTGCAGAATTAGTTATTGATCACTCAGTGATTGCAGATTTCTTTGGAACCAATACTTCTTTTGAACAAAATACAGATGTTGAATACGAGCGCAACCGTGAGCGTTATCGTTTCTTGCGTTGGGGACAAGGCGCCTTTGATGAATTTAAAGTTGTTCCTCCCGGAACTGGAATTGTTCACCAAGTAAATATTGAATTTTTAGCAAGAGTCGTTATGACTAGAGAAGTTTCCGGTGTTTTACGTGCGTATCCAGATACTGTTGTTGGTACCGATTCACACACCACGATGGTTAATGGTTTAGGTGTACTTGGTTGGGGCGTTGGCGGAATTGAAGCCGAAGCAGCATTGCTTGGCCAACCAGTTTCGATGTTGATTCCAAGAGTTGTCGGATTTAAATTAACCGGAAAATTACCAATTGGCACTACTGCCACAGATCTAGCCTTAACAATCACTCAGATTTTGCGTAAACATGGAGTTGTTGGAAAGTTTGTGGAGTTTTACGGTCCAGGCGTTGCTGAAATTCCAATGGCTAACCGAGCCACAATTGGAAACATGAGTCCTGAGTACGGCTCTACATGTGCGATCTTCCCAATTGATGAAGAGACATTGCGATACATGCGATTAACTGGCCGCAGCGAAAGTCAAGTTGAATTAATCGCCTCTTATGCAAAGTTACAAGGACTTTGGCATGACCCATCAGTAGAGCCACGGTTCTCTGAAGTTGTAGAACTTGATTTAGGAACGGTCGTTCCATCAATCGCTGGTCCAAAACGTCCGCAAGATCGAATCTCACTAACTGATTCGAAATCTGAGTTTGCAAAAGTTCTTCCAACTTACTTCACCGAAAAAACTGGAAAATCACCAGTCGCAATTGGCGTAAATGGAAAAGCAACCACAATCAAAAATGGCGATGTAGTAATTGCTTCAATTACTTCTTGTACAAACACTTCAAATCCTTCAGTGATGCTTGGTGCAGCGCTTTTAGCCAAAAAAGCTGTTGAAAAAGGCTTAACATCAAAACCTTGGGTGAAGACAACTCTCGCTCCGGGCTCAAAAGTTGTTATGGATTATTACGAGCGTGCAGGTTTGATGCCTTATATGGAAAAACTTGGATTTAACTTGGTTGGTTATGGTTGCGTAACTTGTATTGGAAACTCAGGTCCGCTTCCAGTTGAAATTAGCAAAGCCGTTAATGAGCAAGATTTAGCAGTAGCGGCTGTTTTGTCAGGCAATCGCAACTTCGAGGGCCGCATTAGCCCTGATGTAAAGATGAATTACTTGGCATCGCCGCCACTAGTTGTTGCATATGCACTTGCTGGAACCATGGATCATGATTTTGAGAAAGATCCACTAGGCAATGATGCAAATGGTGCACCGATTTTCTTGCGAGATATTTGGCCATCAGCACAAGAGATTGCAGCGGTTGTTGAATCATCGATAACTTCAGCGATGTTTACTAAAGATTACGCCGGTGTATTTGATGGCGATCATCGTTGGAAAGCACTTGATACTCCTACTGGAAAAACTTTCGCCTGGGATGCTGATTCAACTTATGTCCGCAAACCTCCGTACTTCGAAGGAATGCCACGCAATCCCGTTGCAGTTAAAGATATTAAAGCTGCCCGAGTACTGGCGAAATTAGGCGATTCAGTAACAACTGATCACATCTCACCTGCTGGAAACATTAAAGCGGATTCACCTGCTGGAAAATATTTAGCTGAGCATGGCGTCGATCGTAAGGATTTCAATTCATATGGATCTCGACGTGGAAATCACGAAGTAATGATCCGTGGAACTTTCGCAAATATCCGATTGAAAAATCAATTACTAGATGGAGTTGAAGGTGGCTTCACTAGAAATTACTTAAATGGTGGAGAGCAATCCACAATTTATGACGCATCAATGGATTATCAAAACAGTGGAGTTCCGCTAATAATTCTTGCCGGTAAAGAGTATGGATCGGGATCATCACGCGACTGGGCTGCAAAAGGAACTGCACTTCTTGGTGTCAAAGCGGTAATCGCACAATCTTATGAGCGGATCCATCGTTCAAATCTGATTGGAATGGGAGTGCTGCCTCTTCAATATCTCGAGGGTGAAAGTGCGCAATCATTAAACTTGACTGGTGATGAACTCTTTTCGATTACTGGGATTGAGGAACTCAATTCAGGGTCAACACCTCGCGAAGTAACAGTTTCATACGGAGATAAATCCTTCCGCGCACTGGTGCGGATAGATACCCCCGGTGAGGCCGATTACTACCGACACGGTGGCATCATGCAGTACGTGCTCAGATCCCTTCTGCCGAGCGGAAAGTAGCTCACCAAGTAGAATATGAGCCTTATCTTTCACGGGGGGCGATATGAGTGATTTATTAAGCTCTATAAACAGCCCTGCGGATTTGCAAGGTTTGAGCCAAGAGCAATTGGATCAACTCTCACTTGAGATCCGCACTTTCCTAATCAACTCAGTGAGTAAGACCGGTGGTCATCTAGGACCAAATCTTGGTGTTGTTGAATTGAGTATCGCGATACACCGAATTTTCGAATCTCCGAAAGATGTAATTTTGTTTGATACTGGACATCAATCATACGTCCACAAAATTTTGACTGGCCGTGCAGATGGCTTTGAAAAACTTCGCCAACGTGGGGGATTGTCTGGTTATCCAAGTCGTTCAGAAAGCGTGCACGACGTAATTGAAAACTCTCATGCATCCGCTGCTCTTTCATGGGGAGATGGAATCTCGCGCGCATTTTCACTTCAAGGTGCCGCAGATCGAAGTGTTGTTGTAGTTGTTGGAGATGGTGCACTTACTGGTGGAATGTCTTGGGAAGCGTTAAATAACATTGCTGCAGCAGAAAAGCGCTCTCTTGTAATTGTCGTAAATGACAATGAGCGTTCATATAGTCCAACTATTGGTGGAATTTCAAATTACTTAACTACTTTGCGCACCACCCAAGGATATGAAAAATTCTTGGACTGGGGAAAGAACGTTTTAGAGAAGACCCCGGTTGTTGGCGGACCGATTTTCGAAACTTTACATGGGATGAAAAAAGGAATTAAAGACATCATTGCTCCGCAGGGAATGTTTGAAGATTTAGGAATCAAATACATAGGCCCAGTCGATGGTCATGACATTTCGGCTCTAGAGCGGGCACTTGAGCAAGCAAAACAATTTGGCGCTCCAGTAATCGTGCACGCAATTACTGAAAAAGGTCGCGGCCATACACCTGCCGAGCAAAATGAAGCGGATAAATTCCACTCAGTCGGCGTAATTGATCCTGAAACTGGTGAGCCAGTCAGCACTACAGCAACAAGTTGGACTTCAGTATTTTCAAATGAGTTAATCGAAATTGCGCGAAAGCGTGAAGATATTGTGGCACTTACAGCAGCCATGCTTGGACCAACTGGTTTGGATAAATTCCAGGCAGAGTTTCCATCCCGCACAATAGATGTTGGAATTGCTGAACAGCATGCCACTGCAAGTGCGGCGGGAATGGCATTTGCTGGACTGCACCCAGTTGTCGCGGTTTATTCAACATTTTTAAATCGTGCTTTTGATCAACTGCTCCTAGATGTTGCATTGCATGGAGCAGGAGTGACATTTGTTTTAGATCGCGCTGGAGTGACTGGCGATGATGGACCTTCACATCACGGTATTTGGGATTTAGCGGTTGCCGGAATCGTTCCAACTCTGCAAATTGGAGCACCACGAGATGGCACTCGACTCCGGGAATTGTTAAATGAGGCCGTCAATATCAATGATCGTCCAACTTTGATTCGTTTCCCAAAAGGCGCAGTAGTCGCGGATTTGCCAGCGTTTGAAAGACGCGATGGCATCGATGTTTTATACCGTGGCGAAAGTGCAGATATTTTAATTGTTAGCGTTGGCGCCATGGCAGCCATCTGTGTTGAAGCAGCTGCTCAGGCCTACCGCGAAGGTGTAGGCGTAACTGTTGTAGATCCACTTTGGGTTAAACCATTGCCATCAGCATTACTTACCATGGCGCAAAGATATAGCGCAGTTGTTGTAGTTGAAGATGGAATTCGTCACTCTGGAATTGGTAGCAGTGTTGCTGAAATGTTCCGGGATGCTGGATTAAATATCCCAGTTCATTCAATTGGCGTTCCACTTACATTTATTGAGCATGCAAAACGTGGCGAAATTCTTAATGATTTAGGAATTACCGCACAACGAATTGCGCGATCACTTGTTGAGTTGCGCAGTACTGGTGAACTTGGTTTTATGGAAGAGATGCAACGCCACGTTGATGGAAACGCTGACCAGTCACAGCCTCGCTAATTCCTTCACGATCCAAGTAAGGCAAAATTCCACCCAGATGTAATGGCCAACCTGTTCCCAAAATCATGCATAAATCAATTTCGGCAGGCGTGGCAATAACACCTTCATCAAGCATCATCCGAGCTTCACTTGCTAATGCAGTGAGCGCCCGCAATCTAACTTGATCCGCCGTAGAAGGCTTGTCACCTGGTTGCAAACAAGCTGCGGCTTCTGGATTGATTGACTGGTTGCCTTTTTCATCTTTGACATAGAAAGTTTTAACTCCAGCTTTTACTAAGCGCTCAATTGTTGGGCTAATGCGATAACGCTCTCCAAGAGAGCTATTTAAAGATTGTCCAACATGCAAAGCAACACCTGGTCCAACTAAGCCAAGCAATTCAAATGAGGTCATTGGTAACCCAAGTGGATCCATTGCGCTATCTGCAATCTCGGCAGGAGTTCCTTCGTCAAGTGCATCAGTGATCTCGCCCATAAAACGCATCAACAGTCGGTTGACCACAAATGCTGGAGCATCTTTGACGATCACCATGGTCTTCTTTAAATCTTTACCTACAGATACTGCAGTAGCGGTGGTGGCATCATCAGTTTTCTCGGTACGTGCAATTTCTAGTAATGGCATTACTGCGACCGGATTAAAGAAGTGGAAACCGATAACGCGTTCTGGATTTTTAAGACCTTCAGACATTTTAGTGACTGAAAGTGAAGAGGTATTGGTCGCCAAAATGCATTCTGGCGAAATGATCTCCTCCAACTCTTTAAAGAGTTTTTGCTTAATTGATAACTCTTCAAAAACTGCCTCAATAATGAAATCACATTTTGCATATACAGATTTATCAACTGATCCTGAAAGTAGAGATTTCAAACGTGAAGCCTCATCTGGCCGTACCCGTTTTTTGGAAACC
>JBILFD010000062.1:0-5681 GCA_044351765.1 Candidatus Nanopelagicaceae bacterium
AAACATGTAAGAAAAATACGTTATCGCGGCCAACATCTTGTCTGACCTGGCGAGCAGCTTCCAAAAAGGGAAGTGATTCGATATCTCCGACAGTTCCACCAATTTCAGTAATGATCACATCGATATTAGGTGAAGCCGCAGCGCGCATGCGCTCTTTAATCTCATTAGTAATATGCGGAATTACTTGAACGGTATCTCCTAGATACTCTCCACGACGCTCTCTTGCAATTACTCTGGAATAAATTTGGCCAGTAGTCACATTTGCGCTGCCCTCTAAATTAACATCCAAAAATCTTTCATAATGACCGATATCTAAATCTGTTTCAGCACCATCATCGGTTACGAAAACCTCTCCGTGTTGGAAGGGATTCATTGTTCCTGGATCGACATTGAGGTATGGATCCAACTTTTGCATAGTTACTCGAAGACCACGGGCTCTGAGTAATCGACCTAAGGAGGAGGCAGTTAAACCTTTTCCGAGAGATGAGGCGACGCCTCCGGTTACAAACAAATGCTTAGTCATGTGCGCTGGAGCCATGGACCATTATCCTATCGAACTGGCGCGCGCCCTTTTTCCATTTTCACTAAATCAAGCAACTCTCCCGCGTGTTCTTGAGCACTGGAAGAATCTGACAAGCCAGTCATCATTCTGGCTATCTCACTTACCCGTTCGCCACTGGTCAGCAATTTAATATCGCTAGAGGTCACAGATTCACTTGAACTCTTCAAAATCGCAAAATGGTGGTCTGCCCACGCTGCAACTTGCGGCAAATGTGTAACCACCAAAACTTGAGCGTGACGGGCCAATAGCGCCAATCTGCGACCAACTTCTACCGCTGCCTTGCCGCCAACTCCGGCATCCACTTCGTCAAATAAATAAGTGGGAACCGAACCAGCTTGCGCTAAAACTAATTCGATGGCCAACATCACTCTCGATAATTCGCCACCACTCGCACCCTTTTGAATCGGCAAAGCCGGGGCACCTGGATGAGGAACCAGCAAGAAAGTTGCATCATCACTGCCAAATGGAGCGCAAGGTAACAATTCACCTTCAAATAGGACCGAAAGTTCCGAAGATGTAGGTGATATTTCGATGATCAACTTCGCATTTGGCATCGCAAGTGCCTTGATTTCATTTGAACTCTCAACGCCTAGTTTTTCGGCAATAACTTTGCGCAATTGAGTTAATTTCTTTGCAGATTTTCCCAGCTCAGCAGATATCTCTACCTTTTTCTTTTCCAGTTCTGCTATTGCTCCATCTCCATCTTGTAACTGTTGAAGAAGTTTGTTGTCAGCATCAGCCCTAGATATCAACTCCGCCGCCGGATCTTCATATTGATCAACAGCAAATTTACGAAAAAGTGCTGACAACTCCGATCGACGTAAATTTATTTTCTCTAACTCTTGCGGATTGCTTTCTAGTGAATCAAGTTGGCTTGATATCGACCGGGTAAGTTCATTTACTAAAATTTGAATTTGGCTGATCTCAATCTTTAAATCATCAATCTCTTTTGAATTCGCCGGGATTCCTTCAATTGAACGTTTCGCTTTTGAGATTTGTACCAAAGCGCTGGATTCATCTTCGCCAAGGAAAAGATTTGCTTCTTGCAAACCGCTAGTAAAGGAATCAACATTCTCTAATTGATCTGCTCGCTCTCGCAAGTTTTTAACTTCATTGAAAACTGGTTTCACCTTATTGAAATGTTGCAAAAATTCATTAATTCGTTTAATTTCACTCTCACGCGCTTGGTTAAGCGACAGAATCTTTTCAATTTCTGCAATCACCGAGCGATACTCTTTAAACAATTTTTGATATTTCGTTAACTCTTTGGAAAGTTCACTTCCTCCAAAAAGATCAATGATTTCGCGCTGTCTAGACCCTTTCAACAACCGAAAAGTTGAGGATTGAGCATGAAGAGCGATTAACTCTTCTCCCAAATCAGAAAGCGCGTTCAATGTTGTAGGTGCACCACCCAGAACTGCACGATTTTTTCCATCACGAGAGAGCGTTCTAGTGATAATTAATTCACCCTCTTCGATATCCCCACCCAACTCTTGCGCTAATTCAGCGGCGTTCTCATTAGGAAGTAATCGAGCTGAAAGCGATGCTTTGTCACTGCCATGACGAATTGCACTTACGTCGGCCCGTCCACCCATCAATAACGAGAGGGCGGTAACAACCATTGTTTTTCCAGCACCGGTTTCTCCGGTAATCACCGTAAAGCCAGGTTCCAAATTTAGTGTGGCATCCTCAATTACGCCAAGGCCGCGAATATTTAATTCTTTGAGGCCCTTTGCCACTATCCGCGCCAACCTTCTACTGGCAATTTAAATTTTGCAACTAATCGATCTGCAAATGGTGCGCTACCCAATCTCGCCAAATTAACACTCTCAAGATCTTTAGTGATTGAAATTGAGTCACCCGATTGAATTTCTTCGCTACGGAATCCATCAGCTGTCAGTAACGCTTCATCTGAGAGCAAAGTTATTTGAATATTTGAGTTTGGTGAGATCACCATAGGTTTTGCAAATAGTGCGTGAGCTGAAAGTGGCAACAACACCAAAGCAGCCACTTCTGGCCAAACTACGGGACCTCCTGCAGAAAATGCATAGGCCGTTGAACCAGTTGGAGTTGCACATAAAACCCCATCACAACCCCATTTTGATAATGGACGTCCATCAATCTCTAGGAAAACTTCAATCATTCTTGGATTTTGTTTTTCGATTACCAAGTCGTTTAGCGCCCAACCAGTCGAAATAACTTTTCCGGCTCTATTGTGTGCGAAAGATAAAACCATTCTCGATTCAACAGTGAAATTTTTTGCAGCGACTTGATCGGCAATCTCATCGAGGGAGTTCTTTTCAATCTCAGCTAGAAAACCAACATGACCCAAATTGACACCAAGAAGTGGAACGTTGCTTGAACGAACCATCTCTGCACTACGCAACATTGTTCCATCGCCACCCAGAACAATGACTAATTCAAAATCATTAATGGAAGTTGAATTTTCACGTACTGGTATTCCAGCAATGTGATCACCTTCAGTACTCAGTGCTTGAAAAACTGAAATATCTCTCGCCTTTAATTGCTGAGCAAGTGACAACGCCCCTGATCTGGCTTCTTCACGGGTTGGATTTACTACAAGCAAAACCTGTCTTTTCATTTCGGGCCTTCCTCGACTGCTTTTAATGCGCGCTCATGTGAGAAGGGTGCTGCGCCTGCTTGCAGCCACAAGAAGTATTCAACGTTTCCTGCTGGACCTGGCAGCCTGCTTGCAGTTATGCCAACTACTCCCAAACCATTTTCGGCTGCTGAAGTTGCTACCTCTTCAATTGCACTCGCTCTTAGGGCTGGGTCGCGTACGACTCCTCCAGCACCAAGTTTTTCACGTCCTACTTCGAACTGTGGTTTAACCATCACTAAAAAATCTGCATTTGGTTTACTAACAGATTTCAAGGCTGGTAAAACTAAAGTTAATGAAATAAAAGAAAGATCAGCAACTACCAGATCAACAGGTTCGCCAATCTGATCCAAAGTTAAATGACGGACGTTAGTTCGATCCAATATCTGCACTCTGGGATCTTGTTGAATTGGCCAAGCAAGTTGACCATAACCAACATCTACTGCAACGACTTGAGAAACATCCGCCCGCAATAAAACATCGGTAAATCCTCCAGTAGATGCACCTGCATCTAAGGCTCGCTTACCAGCAACAATTAATTTGGGGAAATCTTCGAGCGCTCCGGCTAATTTATGACCACCTCTAGAAACAAAATCATCACGTTCAGTTTCAACCGTGATAGAAGTTTCGGCATCAACTTGAGTTGCGGGTTTTGTTGCTGGTATTCCACCAACACGTACAGCTCTAGCTTCAATTAAATCCGTGGCATCTTCACGAGAGCGCGCCAAACCACGTCTTACCAATTCGGCATCAAGTCGAGAGCGTGACACTTATCTACAGGCCTTCAACCTGGGTCAACGCTTCATTTAATTGATTGTGGATTTCCTCAAAAGAATCAGCGTGTTCAGGAATCGGCAAGGATTGCAGAGATGAAATCTGTTCTTTGATTGCGCCTAAATCTGGAACGCTCATTACTTACCTGCTTTAGAAGAACTTTTTGAAGTTGCTTTCTTGGCGCTCTTTTTAGGAGCAGCTTTTTTTGCAGCGGTTTTCTTCACGGCAGATTTCGTTGAAGCTTTCTTTTTTGCTGTAACTTTTTCGCTTTTTCCTGAAATATCGCGACGTAGCGCTGCAACTTCTTTGCGAAGTGCGCTTACTTCACTTTGTTTCGCCAAACCAAGTCGCTTGACGGTGCGCTCTACTTCTTTTTCCACTTTATCGCGCAACGCATCTCCGCTTTCTTTTAGCCAACCACTCATAGCCGCTGCGCTTTTCTCAGGGTTGATCTCATCGCCCAATACCCGAGTTGCGTAAGCTTTCAAAGATCCGAAAAGATCATTGGCACCTGGCTTAGTCATCTATTTCTCGCTTCCTGTCCTGACAGAGACAAATTGAGAGAGTAGAAATTGGAATTTCTACTTGGCTGCTCTTCTAGCCATTCAATTTGATCCGTGACAGGCGCTAACGCTACCCGACCTTGATTCGCGAAAGGGTTGCAACTTCGATTTGGGTTCTACTTGCCACCCCAGATCCGGTTTGCCAAAATCGGCGTCTTATCTCCCCGGCAACTTCTACCCATTCATCACAGTGGAGCGTGAGCGCTTTTTTCCTTAAATTTGCTCTCCAGACCGCCATATCGAGGGTATCTACCCCGGAATCTATCCGTGGAATGACTATTCGAAATTCAACAACTTCGTCACCACTTGGTAAAACTTTTGTAACTGCTTCCCCACTAACTCGACCCCTTAGGTAAACCTCATTAATGGGCGCTGGCAATAGATCTTTTTTCATAACTCCTCCTAGGCCTAATTTGAAGTGCGATTAGGAGGGATCTTTGTTGTAAGCACTGACAATAAAAAGATTAACTCTTAGTTACTTTTAATGCGCTCATTTGCATCAGTTTCTTGATTGATGTCAATCTCAGCAGATTTGACAAACCATTTTTGCGCACTTTTGTGATCGCCACTTGCTTCAAGCGCGTCTGCGTATGCATAACGCAATCTTGCAGCCCAAGATGCAGTTTCATTTTCCAATTCTGCACATTTCAAAGTTGCAACTGCTGCTTCAACTTGTTTCAAATCGCGTCTTGCTCCGGCGACAACTATTTTCATTTCAATTTGTCCATCAAGATCCAATAATTTAACTTGTGGATCTTTTGCCATCTCGACCGCTTTTTCTGGACGACCAATTCCTCGCTCACTATCTGCAAGAACTGGCCACATAGAACCATCACCAGAGATTCGATTAGCAGCGCGTAATTCGCGGATTGCAATTTCAAATTCACGTGCGTGATATGCCGCATAGCCGGCAACTTCTCTGACACGTCCAACTCGACCTGCACGCGCACTTGCAGCAACCCCATGCAAATGTGCACGACGTGGATCTGTATCAACATAAAACGCAGCAGCTAACAAATGTTGTGCTGCACGTTCAGCATTTTCTTTAGATAAAGATGACAATTCGCGCGCTAAATCTGGATCAACTGTTTCATTTAACACCTCTTCAGGTATTGCAGGTTCATTTTTTAATTCAATGCGGCGATCATCGCGTTGTTCATCT
>JBILFD010000063.1:0-5641 GCA_044351765.1 Candidatus Nanopelagicaceae bacterium
ATCTTCAACAGCAAAACGAAGTTGATCGGCACCACGTAGTGATGGATGAACTGTTGCACTTGATGTGCCGATAGTTGCACGACCAATATCCCAAGAGGAACGTGGGCCGACAAAAAGACAAACTTCGGCTTTAGCTTTTTCGCCCAGCTCTAAAAATTCTTTTATCTCTGGATCTGTAAGCATCATGATTCCGCTACCTTGGCTGGCGCGATGGAAAGCTAATTTATGTTTTGCGGCTTCTTCAATAACAACGCGCATTGCAGCCGGTCCTTCAACAGATGGAATTTCCACCTTCCAGCGACTTCCATCGGCAAATCTCTTTGCACTCTCAGGCAGATTGTCTGCATCAGCACTTACGACCTTTTGGTTACTTAATAATGAAATACCAGCATGCATTGGACCTTTTGGATCGCGACTGCTTTTCCACTCTGACATTTACAACTCCTTCTGTTATCTCTTTAAAGTTTGATTAAGCAAAACGTGCGTGAAGCCCACCATCAACCATTAGATCTGCTCCATTTATAAATGAAGCTTCATCAGATAAAACAAAGGAGACCACTTTTGCAATTTCCGAAGGATTTCCCATTCGAGCCATAGGTTGCACCGCTTCAGCATCCGCTTTGCGATCAGGGTAGAGGTCAAAATAAGAGTCAACCAACGCGGTCAAGGTATATCCAGGAGAAACAGTATTTGTGCGAATATTTAAGGCACCTTCATCCAGAGCTAAGTTGCGTGCTAATCCAATTAACCCACCTTTGGCTGCTGAGTAAGGGAAATAGTTTGGCGCAGTCATGCGTCCGTGAATAGATGAGATCAAAACAATTGATCCTTTTTTAGCTTTACGCATTTCTGGTAAACATAATTTGGCGATGTACCAACTAGATTTCAAATCAAGAGCGAAGAAAGATTCCCACTCTTCATCTGTGTAAGTAACTGGATCTGCATAGGAGTTTCGTCCAGCATTTGAACAAGCAGCAGTTACTGGGCCGAATTTTGCAACCGCTACATCAAAGGCTGCCTTAAATGGCTCGAATTTTGAAACATCTGCTTTAACAAAGAGCACTTCATTACCTTCAGAATTCAATTTAGCGGCAAGTGCTTCACCACGTTCGACATCAATATCAAAAAATGAAACCCGAGCACCCTCAGCCGCAGCATCTACAACTATGGCTGCACCGATTCCTTGAGATCCACCTGTTACTAGTACGTGATGACCTTTTAATCTCATTGATGAACTCATGCAGATCGCGCTCCTAACCCGCCATCAGCGGCCCAATCAGATCCATTCACAAATGAAGCGTCATCAGAAAGTAAGAAGGTGACGATTTTTGCGATCTCAACTGCTTGGCCGACTCTGCCCATAGGTTGAATCGAAAGTGCACGCTCATAACGGCCAGCCTCTTCGGCATACCAGGCTTCTGAAAGCGGAGTCATGATGTAACCAGGAGAAACCGCATTACATCTAATGTTGTTATGGCCTTCGTCAATCCCTAAGTTGCGGGTTAATCCGAGCACTGCAGATTTCGCGGCACCATATGGAAAGTAATTTGGAAACGTAAGTCGGGCGTGAATAGATGCAATATTTACAATTGAACCTTTTTGCGCTTTACGCATGGCTGGCAAAGTTAATTTGGCAGTGTGCCAAATTGATTTCATATCAATTGCAAAAAAGGCATCCCATTCTTCATCAGTCATTGTTACTGGATCTGCATATGAATTAACTCCGGCGTTATTAACTACACCAGTGAAATCACCTTGTTTACTTACCAATTTTTTATGAGCTTGCTCTAAGTCGGCAAAGTTACCTACATCCGCACGTTCAAACTCGACTTTGTGACCGGCAGCCCTTAATTCACCAAGGTATTTTTCAGAAGCTGCAACATCGATATCTACGAAAGAGACTCGTGCTCCAGCCTGTGCTGCATCGAGCACAATTGCAGCGCCAATTCCTTTTGCACCACCAGTTACTAAAATATGGTCATTGGATAATTTCATACTCATGAGTTTATCTCTCTCGCTTGCGCAACGGCAGCCAAGAAAGCAGCCACATTTGCTGGAATTGCAGAAAGACCACCTTTTAGAAGGGGGCCACCGAGGCCAACCATATTTGCGCCAGCAGCAAACCAATCTGGGACCGCGGCCACACTTAATCCTCCAGTTGGACACCAAAGATTTCCGGGGAATGGATCACGTAATGCTTTCAGGTGCGCTGGTCCGTATGAAGATGCTGGAAATAATTTCAATACATCGGCACCTGCAGCAAGTGCCGCAGCAACATCACTTGGAGTTGCAACTCCAGGAATTGAAATCAAACCGGCTTTTTTAGTCGCCGCAATTACTTCAGGATTTGTATTTGGAGAAACCACAAAAGTTGCTCCAGCTTTTGCTGCATTTGCAACATCAGAGGTCGTCAGAACTGTTCCTACTCCGACGCAAACATTTGGCCGAGCCGCAAGCGATGCAATTACATCAAACGCCCCTGGAGTTGTAAGTGTAATTTCAATTGAAGTTAATCCAGCGCCAACAATTGCATCAGCAGCTTCCTGACAACTGGCTTGATCAGCGGTACGGACAATCGCAACTGCGCCACTTTTCAATAATGTTTCAATAACACTCATTGGACTCCTCCGGTTAGTTGAGCAATTATCGCTGGATCAGTCCTACCTTTAACCCCAGTTGGCAATCCAGCCCAATCACCAAATTGGCTTGCTACACGAGCACCTGAAACGCTTCCTTGTTTTATGGCATCTATAGGAGTTAGGCCGCTCAACAAACCTGAGATGACCCCACCTGTAAATGCATCTCCTGATCCAACCGGATCAACAGCTTTAACTTTCGGTGGAGTGATTTCTCCAAACTCACCATTAATAAGGTACCTAATCTTCTGGTCCCCTTTTGTCATGATCGCAATTTTGCATCCACGATCAGAAACTAATTCGAGGGCGCGCTTTGGATCCTTCTCGCCGAAGATTGCGAGGTACTCATCTTCTCCACCGATAAGCAGATCAACATCACGAGCTAATGGTTCAAGAACTACTCGTGCTTGAGCTTCGCTCCATAATTTTCGTCTGATATTTAGGTCTAAAGAGCAGGTAATTTTTGCATCCCTAGCTTTTGTTAATGCAAAATCAACAGCATTGGCCGCAGAAGGTGAGATAGCACATGTAATTCCAGTTGTGTGAACCCATTTAGATGAGTGCAACATTCCTAAGTTGATATCAGCGGGCGAAATCGTTGTCGCGGCCGCGCCTTTTCTTAAGTACGTAGCTTCAACAGGGCGAGTAGTGCCAGGATTTCTAATCATGGTGCCACTAAATTCTGGCACTCGCTTAACTTCAGAGACATCCACACCTTCAGCGATGAAATCATCAAGAATTGCAGTACCTAATTCATCTTGTCCTAAATGTGTATAAAAATGCGCATGCAGACCAAGCCTTGAAACGGCTACAGCAACATTTCCTTCAGCACCGGCTGTGCTTCGACGATACAACTTTGCATCAATTACAGAATCGGTGTCTTCGGATAGAAACAAAGCCATTGCTTCGCCAAAGGTATATAGATCAGGCATTACGCTCCAAAGAGTGTGGTTTTTTGCCCGCGCACTCCGGGGGTTGCAATAAATGTCATTCCTGATTCCTTTGGTTCGCCAACTTCACTTTCTTCGCGTGCGCTAGTGATGATTAATTGATCTAAATTCTCACCAGCAAATACACACGAAGTAATTCTTGGAGTTGGACAACTTATTTCATCAAGTTGCTTTCCATTTTCGCCATCAAAGCAACGTACCGCAGAACCGGTCCAAAATGCGACCCAAAGATTTCCATCTGAATCAACTGACATTCCATCTGGCATTCCCATGCTCTCTGGAAAATTAATAAATGGACGACGGTTGATCACATCCCGTTCGACTACATCTAACTTGTCCACTCTTTGTAAAGTTGTGTCAATATAAAACATAGTTTTTCCATCAGGAGTCCAATCGAGACCATTGCTGATAGTTACATCTCCGAAAATCCGGCGCATATGTTTTCCATCTCCGCGCATCTGATAAAGAGCAGCGGCATTATTTTCAAATTTATAACCCATCGTTCCCAAAAATAAATCTCCGGCAGGGGAAATTTTTCCGTCATTCCAGCGAACTACTTGAGTCGCATCAAAACCATCGGCATCTATCCGAGTTGGCAAATTATGCAAAGTTCCGTCAGCATCACGAAGGTGCGGTCCATTAGCAGTTCCAATTACATCTCCGCCGACCTTGCGCGGGATTGCAAAACCAACATGTTCAGCTGTTGAATATTCCGAAATTTCTCCAGTGATCAAGTGGCGCGTGCGAACCATCTTGCCCATGATGTCGACCCATTGAATCTGCTGATTTTTAGCGCCGGTGGCGGTTGGGCCCTCACCGAGAATATTTCGCCGCTGATCAAAGACGGTTGCCTGCATTTTGCCCCCATTTATGGTTATCTTTGAGCGGTACTCTACGGCGGGTACGCCCAATTTGAGTACCCCCTAATAACGGCAGAAAGGCAGGCAAGCCCCAATGTCACCAGCCCCAAACCACGACAATCAAAAATTGGTTGACCGGCTCACCGCTCTGGTTGGCGCTGAAATAGTGCATGGTGATGCCGTTGCTTTAGAAAGTTATAGTCGTGATGCAACTCCACTTTTTCATGGATTGCCCGAAGTTGTGGTTACGCCAAGGTCTACTCAAGAAGTTGTCGAAATCGTGAAATTTGCAGCAAGTACTAAGACTCCGATAATTGCTCGAGGAGCCGGAAGCAATTTGTGTGCTGCGACCGTCCCATTAAATGGTGGAATTGTTTTGAGCATGAACAAGATGAATAAAATTCTTGAAGTAGATCGTGCCCAGATGTTGGCAGTTGTGCAGCCTGGAGTTACAAATCAAATTCTTGATGAGACTGTTGCAAAAGATGGTTTGATGTTTGTTCCCGACCCAGGATCAAAAAATGTTTCAACAATCGGTGGCAACGTTGCAACAAGTGCAGGCGGTTTGCGCGGATTGAAATATGGAACAACTAAAAATTACATCTTAGGTTTAGAAGTGGTCACCGGAACTGGCGAAATTGTTCGAACTGGTTCGCGAATGGTTAAAGATGTTGCCGGATATGACTTAACTAGATTATTCGTCGGTAGCGAAGGAACGCTTGGAATTTTTACCGAGATAACTACGATTTTGAATCCCCGACCACGGGCTGCAAAATATGGAGTTGCTTATTTCACTGACTTAGCTGCCGCATCAAATGCCGTTGATCAAGTTGTGCGTGCTGGAATCTTGCCAGCCACCATGGAGTTTCTAGACAACTCATGCATCTTGGCCGTTGAGGAGTTCGCCCACCTTGGATTGGACACTCAAGCCGGTGCGCTCTTGTTGTTTGGTGATGATGGCGAACCTGATTTTATCGATGCAGCTGTTGACAAGATGGCCCAGATTGCGGCTGAAGTAAGTGGATCGCGTGGAGTAACACTCGCTGCTGATACCGCTGCCGCTGATGCACTTTTGTATGCGCGACGATGCTCTCTTCCGGCACTTGCCAGATTAGGAACTCTATCAATTTTGGAAGATATCTCAGTACCTCGCCCGATTATGAGTGATGCAGTCAATCAAATAAATGAAATCGGC
>JBILFD010000065.1:0-5577 GCA_044351765.1 Candidatus Nanopelagicaceae bacterium
TTGTTGCTGTTTGAGCTCCGCCCGCACCAACTGTTCCGGCTTGCATTCCGGTATTTGCACTCTGCGGACATTCAATCGCTGTTACTCGGAAAGTTCCATCAGCACATTTAATTGTCGGTGTTTGAGCCGCGCCCGCTCCAGTTGTTGGTGCACAGGAATTCCCATTCCAAAATGTGTTTATTCCACAGCCGCCTGGAGGAGGAGTCGGAGCTGTAGGCGCGGTCGTCGTTGGATTAGGTGCGCAGGAGTTCCCATTCCAAAATGTGTTTATTCCACAGCCGCCTGGAGGAGGAGTTGGGCCAGTTGGGGCCGGGGCTGTGACAGTTGGGGCCGGGGCTGTGACAGTTGGGGCCGGGGCTGTGACAGTTGGGGCCGGGGCTGTGACAGTTGGGGCCGGGGCTGTGACAGTTGGGGCCGGAGCAGTTGGGCAGTTTTGGTCATCAGGGATTGTGAATGATGGTGCTCCATTAATGCCTGCACAAGTTTTTGCCGAAGCAGCCGGGATCGAGAGGTTCCCGAAGACCACAAGGAGGGCAAGAAGTAGTGACGAGGCGGCTCTAAAGCGCTTCATAACTTCCTCCAAGGCGGGACATCTTGGGTAAAGGTTACTCTCTTTCCGTCTGGCCCCCTCAGAGGCCAAATAGGGATTTCCCTATGAAAGGTCGGGGAGTTTTTTACTCAAGATTTCTACTCGACGGGTCCGATAACAATTGCTTGGTCAGTGGCTTTTACAACGAATGAAGAATCCTTCGCAGGGTTCAAATAAATGCCACTAGTTAAACCGGCAGCTACTTCATTATCGCGATAACCAATTACAACTTCACCACGTGCGCGTCCGGCTGCAACTAATTGTGCAAATGTTGCTTGACCTTCTGGCAAGTAATAATTAATTGGTTTCGCATTTAAATACACACCACCTGGTCCAAAGAGATGACTAAAGATTTGCGAAAGATGTGGTGATTGCGAAAGTTGAGTCATCATCAAACTTGCAAGGCGATCGCTCACTACTAAATCTTCAACTGCAACAACTCGAGCAAGTTCTACGTTATTGCTATCAAGAATTTCAGCGATGATGCGAGCACGACCTGCGCCGAATGCGCCAGATTGTTTAAGTGAGTGAACTGACAGTAGTGAAAGTAAAGAAGCAGAATCAGCTTCAGGAGCAGAAGTCTTTCCGCGGTAACCAAAAATAATTACTTGATCAAATTGGGTACCAGGAAGTGCTGCTGCGATGTCGTTATAACCACCATCACTTGGCCTAGTAACAACTTGCATGTTCGCAGAACCGAGATCTTTCAAATCATCTGCTGTAACTTTTGAAGCCTGCGCCAAAATTAAAGTTGCAGAACCAGGAGTTGCGAAATCATTAATTTCCTTGAGTACTTCACGTCCCATTGGGTTCCAACCAAGAACTAAAGTCTGAATTGGTGGAAGCTTAGGCGCAGCACCAACTCCAATTTGCGCAGTGACTAAATCAAATTCAGGGTGCGGAGCGGTCCAAATAATTCGATCGTCATCTTCTGCAATTGCAATTACAAAATCATCATTGCTAATTACGGTGTTCATTGGTGGAGCAAGCATCACAGTTCCATCAGCGCGACGAATACCAATTAATGATGCACCCGAGAAACCTAGGAGTGCTTCGCCAAACATATGACCCGCTGAAAGCCCTGCAGGAGCGTAATAAATCTCATTTCCCTCAAAATCAAGAAGGTCCAAATAGATAGCTGCAAGACCAGGTTGACGACATGCATGTGCTGTTACTTGTGCAATTAATTGTTGCGTTTGCACAGTTACAACTCGTCCTGCAGTTGAGCGCATTAGCGCATCAGAAGCAGAGAGATCATTGATGTCTGCAACAACCACAGTTTTTGAATCAACTGGAAGATTTGCAAGAACAGCAAGAACACCAGTGACCGCACTTGGCACCCCACCTTTTGCACTTGCTAAAACGATAACGCTTCGCGCTGCCGAGATATTCATCTCAGATAAAATTTTAGGATTTGAAGGATCTAGAGATCGCGTGACAATTTTTGTGTACTTCAATTTTCCGACTCGAGCCTCAAGCTCTTCGTTCATAGTCTCGATTGAAATAGGTGCAACGACAACTGCAACACTTGGATTGTTCTCGTTTGCTACATCTAATTGTTGTAAAATTGAATAAACCTGTGGTCCCCAACCAAGAATCATTATGTGATCTTTTTCAACAACTGGTCCTTTGCCTTTGCGAAGGTCAGCAATCTTCTTGCTTGTGGTTGCGGTTATAAATGCAAACATTGCTCCACCGGTTAGCAAACTTGCGATTGTTAAACCAAGTCCGAACACCCGTCCTTCCCACATGTTGCTTGGGAATCCACCTTTACCAAGTACGGCCCATAGAGCAAGGAAAGCGGTGTCACCTAGTGGTTGCTTGCCAGATCCATCGATTCCATCTCTATCAAGACTTAAATAAATAGTAAATGGGATACTGAGTAAGGCTGAACCAAGGAACAACCAACCAATTAAAGCGAATGGTCCACGTTGCAGAGTGTTATAAAACTTGTAGCGCAATTTATTTAGTGCTCCGGCTTTTTTGGCTATTTCGTTTGCAGAGCCAGCAGAAGATGAACCATATGAGCGCGATGAATTAGGTGATGTTGTCATGGTCGCAAGGCTAACAAAGGGGTAGCAAAATGCGGAAGATCCCCGATTTTGCCCATATTCTGCCCATATTCTGCCCAGGTTTTTGAGTACTGGATTGTTGCGAAGTAAAAGGTGTCCAGTTAGCCTTTCGGCTATTCGAGCTAGCAAGGAGTAGGTAAATGACAGAGCCCATGAGCCCTTCCGAGACACCGGATTTTTTTGCGGACCCGGTGGTCAAGTTGGCCTTTGGCATGTCCGCAAATGGCCTCCAATTAAATGAGATCCCTAGCGATACCAAGATCGGCTTTTCAGATAATGGGGCAATTCGGGCAACTTACCCTGATGGCTCTACTCGTGAATTTATAGCCAATGACTCTGGCGGGGGCGAAATGATCACCACCCTGAGCGATGGGACCCAGGTCGAGAGCATTTTATCTTTTGAAGATGGCGTAATTTCTGTATCTTCCACCTCCTCCACGGGTGAGCAAACCGTGATGACCATTGATGAAAATGGCGTGAATTTTCAGAGCATCAGTGCTGACGGGGCCATCTCAAATGAGATCCCCGAAGATTATGAAGCCCTCGTTGCATCTTGGGTAACCGCAACAGAAGATTTGGCTTCAGCAATCAGCACCGATGAGAGCTTAAGCGAAGAGTTTGTTGATGACCCAAGTGTTTCTGGTGAACTTAGCGACTTTTATCAACCTGGAAATTTTAATGCTCAAGGTGCGCAGCTTTGGCAAGCAGGAATATTCGCTACTTCTATTGATGAGTCACCTGAAGCGCAAGGATTCCCAGAGGTTGAATTTACTATTGAAGAGTTTGAAGAGTTTGAAGAAGATGCGGAAACCGACACACTAAATCTCGGTTAAATCTCGGCTAAAAATTCTTTATTGCTGCAAACCTGATGAGAGCGCCTGCTGTAATGGTTAGATACTGCCATGAAGAGTAAGCGTCAACTTCCGAGTCCGCGATTTGTACTCCCACTGATTAACTGGGGCTTTCCAACTTTGCGTAGACATAAAGCGCGCATGTCAAAAGTTGTAACTGTAAGAGACCTACAGAAGATTGCCCGCACTCGTGTTCCGAAGGCAGTTTATGACTATGTTGAAGGCGGAGCTCACGAAGAAATTTCACTTGCCCGCACTGCTAATGCATTTTTAAGAGTAGAACTTCAACCAAATGTTTTGCGCGATATTTCAAATGTAGACACAAGCATCGAAATTTTCGGTAAAAAAACTGCAATGCCAGTGATTTTTGCACCAACTGGTTACACGCGAATGATGCACCACACTGGTGAACCAGCTGTTGCTGAAGTTGCCGAGCGAAATAATCTTGTTTACTGCTTATCAACTATGGGCACAACAGCTCCAGATGATTTAGCTGCAGCAGTGCCGGGCGCTCGCCGTTGGTACCAATTTTATTTAATGAAAGATCGTCAAGCCAGCCTTGGTTTTATTAAACGAGCGAAAGACACTGGATTTGAAGTTTTGATGTTGACCGTCGATACGCCAGTTTCTGGTGTACGTGCTCGTGACATTCGCAATGGCTTAACAGTTCCACCAAAGATTGGTTTAAAAACATTCCTAGATATGACAACCAAGCCAAGTTGGTGGATGAATTTATTAACAACAGCACCTCTTGAGTTCGCAGCATTCCGTGGTTATAAAGAGCCTTTAGCCCAGTTAGCTGCAAAAATTTATGATCCAACACTTAATTTTGAAGATATAAGTTGGTTACGAACTGTCTGGGATGGGCCAATTATTATCAAAGGTGTGCAATCAGTTTCTGATGCAGAGAAGTTAGCCGATATCGGAGTACAAGGAATTGTGCTTTCAAATCATGGAGGGCGTCAGTTAGACAAAGGCCCAGTAATGATTGAGCTTTTACCTAAAGTTGCCGAGAAGGTTGGCGGAAGATTAGATATTTACGTTGATGGTGGCTTTATGACCGGTCAAGATGTAGTTGCCGCAATAGCCTTTGGTGCAAAAGCAGTTTTGATTGGACGTGCCTATTTGTACGGCATCATGGCTGATGGGCAAAATGGAGTTGAGAAAGTAGTTGAAATTTTACAAGCAGAAATATCAAACACCATGGCGCTAATGGGAATTTCAAAAATAAGTGAAATTAATTCTTCGCACGCAAAGTTACGAAATAATTAAAAACCTTCATTTGCTTTGATTAAGTCATCTGGGAAGTCAACTTCTACAGCAAATAAATCTGAAATATCAACTGGTAAGAAAGTTACTTTATCTTTTTCAATAGCAACCTCGATGCCACGTTCAAAATAATCACCATCATCTACTTCATCCAAACGTTGGATAAGAGCTGCTTTATCTTTTGCTGAAACAAAGTTAATTCCTACTGCTTCACCTAATGCATTTTGGACTTTCTTAGACAGATCTAAAATATGTCCTGCGGCATCAACTGTGTATTTAACTTCTTCTTCTGCAGTTTTAGAGGTATTAACACAGATAAATGATTGATCTTTCTCAATAAATGGTTTAACTCTTTCAAGAACCTTTGGATCAAAAACCACATCACCATTCATCCAAAGAACTCCACCATCTTGACTCGCTACTAAAGCCCGCCAAAGACTTTTACTGGTGTTGGTTTGATCATAAAGTTCATTGTAAATAAATGTTGCGCGAGGGTGCGCTTCCATAATCATCTCTAACTTGAAACCCACGACAACTCCGATTCGAGAATCAGATCCAAAAGTCTTGGTTATGTTCTCCATCTGCTGTTGCATGATTGTGCGACCATCTTTAAGAGGAGTTAGTGGTTTTGGCCATGGTTTCCCGAGGCGGGTGCCCATTCCGGCAGCAAGAATAATTACTTGGCGAATCACTTTTCTCCTTAAATAGACCTTCGCGTACGGGTTAATTCGCTTACAGCAACTTCATGTTCGTTTATAGATTTTAAAATGGCCGCAAAGTAAGTTTTTGAACTCTC
>JBILFD010000066.1:0-5557 GCA_044351765.1 Candidatus Nanopelagicaceae bacterium
GTGATTTTCCTCGTAACTTTTATTGGTGCTGGCGCTATCGGCTCTCTTGCCTTTGGAAGATTAGATAGCGGCGGATACACAAACCCGAACAGCGAATCAGCCAAGGCTTACAAATACCTCCAAGAGAATTTCAACATTGAAGATCCATCTGTTGTATTAGTTGTAGATTCAGGATCAAGAAGTGTTGATGACACAACAGTAGTCTCTGATGTTCTTTCCTTAACTGCTGAAATAAAACAAATTAAAAATGTTAGTAAGACCTTTTCATATTGGGATATGAAGGCTCCACAACTGAAAAGTTCTGATGGAAAAGCCGCTTACATCTTTATTTATGCTACGAAATCAGATTTTGACTCTTTAGGTGAAGTGGCAGAGGTTGTTACAAAAACCTTTGGAGACAAATATCGCTCCTTGACTTTGTATGCCACAGGCACTGGAGCCGCAGGAAATGCAATTAACGGTCAAATTAGTAAGGATTTGTACAAATCTGAATCAATAGCCATACCGCTAACTTTTTTACTTTTACTTTTTATTTTTGGTGGGCTTGTCGCTTCTGCTACTCCACTTGTTGTAGGAGTTAGCGCAATACTTGGTTCCTTCTTTGTTATCTATCTAATTTCATTGTTAACTGATGTAAGTATTTTTGCTATAAATCTAATTACCGGTCTCGGGCTCGGCTTGGGAATTGATTACTCCCTACTTATCGTAAATAGGTTCCGTGAAGAGTTACACCGTGGACTATCAGTAAATGATGCAGTTGTTAAAACAGTTGCCACAGCGGGAAGAACTGTCTTTTTCTCTGGTTTAACAATCATGGTGACTTTGGGATCAATGTTGGTTTTCCCGCTGTACTTCTTGAAATCTTTTGGTTATGCCGGAATAACAGTCGTGGCTATGGCGGTTATTGGGGCTCTTATTCCACTACCCGCGATGCTCGCTCTCCTTGGCCATCGAATTGATAAATACACGGTTAGAAAAAGTGCGCTGACACCAAAGGAAGATGGTGGTTGGGCAAAAACTGCACATTTTGTGATGCGTCGCCCTGTTGCTGTTCTACTTTTAACTCTCGTTGGATTAAGTGTTTTTGCAGCGCCAATTAAAGATATTGCTTTTGGGCAAGTGGATTCTCAAGTTTTGCCAAAGGACCATCCAGCAGCGATTGCAGCACGAGTGGCAGATGAAAGATTTCCCGGCCGTGAATCAGTTCCAGTTGAATTTGTCGTTGAAAATGGAGCAAAGTTTCTAGGCAGCGCTGAGCTGATGAAGTACCAAGAAGCAATCAGTGCCACCGATGGGATTTTGTATCTGACTGATGCAGTTACTTCAGGAGAGTTACTTCGTTTCAACGCAATCCACTCAATGTCTCCGCGTTCATTACCGGCTGAAGCACTGATTGATAAATTGCGCGAAATTCCGGCTCCAGATGGCACATTGATTGGTGGCGCTGCTGCTGATTACACAGACACTCAACAAGGAATAGCAGACGCGCTGCCTTGGGCGCTTCTCTGGATATCTGTCTCTGTTTTATTGCTCTTATTTGTTTTTACTGGATCAATTCTTTTGCCAATAAAAGCTGTTCTACTAAATATTCTCTCCCTTGCCGCCACCTTGGGCGTCGTAACTTGGATATTTATTGATGGAAATCTTGCAAACTTATTAGGTGGATTTACAGTCACTGGAACACTAGACACCGGTTCGGTAATTTTAATCGCAGTAACTACTTTTGGGCTCTCAATGGATTATGAAGTATTCCTCCTCTCTCGAATAAAAGAAGAGTACGAGGCTGGAAAATCAAATTCTGATGCAGTCGCAATTGGCTTACAAAAATCTGCGCGCATTATTACCGCAGCAGCATTTGTGCTCGCCGTCGTCTTTGGTGCTTTTATTCTTGGTGGCGTTACTTCAATAAAAATGCTTGGTTTCGGCGTTGCTTTTGCAATTTTGATTGATGCCACAATTGTTCGAGGATTGCTTGTTCCTGCTCTAATGAGGCTCTTTGGAGCGGCAAATTGGTGGGCTCCCAAGGGATTAAAACGCTTCACCATCTCGCATTAATGATGCAATAGACTTAAGCACATGACCTCAGTTGATTTATTGGCCACTCTGACTTGCAAAGACCAGCCTGGAATTGTTCATGCAATGACGACGGCTGTTTTGAATTCAAAAGGAAATATAATTGAGAATCAACAATTCACAGATCCAGTCACGGGTTTGTTTTGTATGCGCACTCGCTTCACCACTGCGGAAAAACTCTCAGTTGCAAAAGAGATTTTAAACAAAGAGTTAAGTAGATTCACTCCAACATTAGAGATTAGACCATTTGAGAATCGTAAGCGCGCACTAATTCTTGTTACTAAAGAGAGTCACTGCTTGCGCGATTTGTTGTACCTGCGTGACCTTGGCGAACTTCCAGTTGATATTCCATTGGTTGTCTCTAATCACGAGGAGTTACGTGGTCTAGTTGAATCTCATGGAATCGCATTTGAGTATCTCCCAGTTACGGCAGCCACTAAAAAAGATCAAGAAGCTCAATTAATTGAAAGAATTGAAAAGCATCAAATCGATGTAGTTGTACTTGCCAGATACATGCAAATTCTTTCACCAGACTTTTGTCGTAAATTTACAGGTCACATAATCAATATTCATCATTCATTTCTTCCCGGATTCAAAGGTGCGAAGCCTTATCACCAAGCTCACGCACGCGGTGTGAAGATTATTGGAGCAACTGCACATTTTGTAACTGAAGACTTAGATGAAGGTCCAATTATCGAACAAGACATCACTCATGTTTCTCACTCTGCAACTCCAGAAGATTTAGTTGCAATTGGCCGTGACATTGAAAGAAGAGTTCTTGCAAAAGCGGTTCGTCTATATGCCGAAGATCGAGTATTCCTAGTCGGAGCTCGCACCGTAGTTTTTTCCTAGTAACAAAATCCTAAGTGGTGTCCTCGACCAGAATCGAACTGGTGACCTACCGCTTAGGAGGCGATCGCTCTATCCAACTGAGCTACGAGGACTTAATTAAATGCATTCTAAGAATACCCCTTTAGCGCTTAGCTACTTTAAGCAGGTTTTGCTCAGTTAAGCCTGAAGGCTTATCCTTAGTTAAAAGTTCAGGAGTGATTTAAATGAAGGTCCTAGTTATTGGCGCCGGCGGAGTGGGACGCGCTATAGCGAATATAGCCTCAAGAAGAAGCTCAATTTCAAGCATGGTTATTGCCGATCGAACTTTAGCTCGTGCAGAAGAAGCAGTAAGTAGAGTAAAAGATGCTCGCTTTTTAGCAGCCCAAGTAAATGCAGCCGAGCTAGAAGATATTAGAGAGCTCATTCGCAAGACTGCTCCAGACATCGTTATAAATGCAGTAGATCCACGATTTGTGATGCCAATTTTTCTGGCTTGTGAAATCGAAAATACAAATTACATGGATATGGCGATGTCACTTTCTCGCCCTCACCCACATTATCCAAATAGCGAAACAGGGGTGAAATTAGGAGATGAGCAATTTGCGCGAGATTGGAATTGGGATGAGCGCGGAATATATGCACTTGTTGGAATGGGAATTGAGCCTGGGTTAAGTGACGTTTTTGCAAAATATGCTGATGAAGAATTGTTTTCGAGAATAGATGAGATCACGGTTCTAGATGGTTCAAATATTGTTATTGAAGGATATGAATTTGCCCCTTCTTTTTCCATTTGGACAACCATTGAAGAGTGCTTAAATCCTCCGTTAATTTGGGAAGATGGTCGTGGTTGGTACACAACCGAACCCTTTAGTGGTATCCAAACATTTGATTTCCCAGAAGGCATAGGTCCCGTGCAATGCGTGAATGTAGAGCATGAAGAAGTAGTTCTAATCCCTCAAAAAGTTGATGCAAAAAAGGTGAGTTTCAAATACGGACTTGGCGCAGAGTTCATAACAATACTTAAAACAATTCACCTACTAGGTATGGACCGAAAAGAATCGGTTGATGTACAAGGAATATCTGTGTCACCTAGAGATCTTTTAGCTGCTTCACTTCCTGATCCTGCCACTTTAGGTTCGCGAATGAAAGGTAAAACTTGTGCTGGAACTTTAGTTAAGGGTTTAGATAAATCTGGAAATCCACGTGCTGTTTATTTGTATAACGTTGTAGACAATGATTGGTCGATGCGGGAGTATGGGGATCAAGCCGTTGTCTGGCAGACTGCCATCAATCCAGTTATCGCTATGGAATTAATTCAAGAGGGACTCTGGCAGCCAAAGGGAGTAGCAGGTCCAGAATGGTTTCCTGCAAAACCCTTTCTCGACAAACTGGCAGACTTTGGGACGGCTTGGGGAATTAGAGAAGAAGATACGACAGGAATTACCTCTTAAGCTCGAATCTTTCGTGCAGCATCTTTAAACAGTTCAAGCGCATCTCGATTTAGTTCGATTCCAAGTCCTGGCCTTTGTGGGATCGTAACTTTGCCATCAACCATTGTTACCTCATCAACTACCAACTCTTTGCGAAGTCGAGATTCACATAAAGCAGGAGGTAAAAACTCAAAAAATGGCATATGCGGAGTAACGGTAGCTAAATGTGCAGCCGCTGCGACTGAGATTCCAGTTTTCCAAAGATGCGGAACCACAATCTTGTTATTTTCTTTTGCCATATTGCAAACATTGCGCGCTTCAGATAATCCACCAACGCGGCCAATATCTGGCTGTACGACTCCAACATTTCCATACTTAATCAAATCAGCAAATTCATAACGAGTGCTCAACCATTCCCCTGAAGCAATCTTTATTGGCGTGGCTGCAACTAGTTTTGATAATCCTTCTAGATCATCCACCCAAAGTGGAGTTTCTACAAAAAATAAATCAAACTCTTGCCATGTATTAATGGTTTTGATTGCCCGGTCAACCGAATCAAATGCATATTGCACATCAACCATCAAAGTGAAATCTGGACCAACCGCATTTCTTACTGCTCTAATAACTTCAGTCATTTTTTCATCATCTTCTCGGATTCCCATATTTGCATAAGGGCCAGAAAAGGTTGTTTCTAACTTAGCTGCGCGAAAACCCATCTCTTTTGCAGAGTGAGCCCACTTAACCATTGAAGTTATGTAAGCATCAAAGGATCCAACTTCAGGTTGCAATGATGCATAGGCACCAAGATGGTCGCGAGACTTTTCACCTAATAATTGCCAAACCGGTTTATCTGCTGCTTTTCCTGCAATATCCCAAAGCGCCATATCAATGGCACCAAGTGCATTGATTAAAGCACCACGTCTTCCGGTCATCGCGGTTGCTTGGTACGCCTTCCACCAAAGCTTTTCAATCTCTAATGGGTTTTCCCCAATCAACATAGAACCAAGACCTTGATCCATAGTGTGAGTACCAGGTGCCTCAATGCATTCACGTGCAATCCATGGATTTAGATCAGTTTCACCAATTCCAACAATTCCCTCATCGGTATGCACTTCTACAACAAGATCATCTTGTGCCGAGCTAGTTGCGGCTGGGTCATACTCTGGATCTAGGAGAACGTGGCATTCAATCTTGGTTATTTTCATATAAAAAACTTACACCAC
>JBILFD010000067.1:0-5536 GCA_044351765.1 Candidatus Nanopelagicaceae bacterium
TAGATTCTTACCAACACCCATAAGAGCTGCAGTTGTTAAGTAACCAATATTCATTCCTTGTAAAACGTTGTTATCCCAAGTCTTATCTGGACCAACGTTGAATTCATCATTGATTTTCTTAAATGCAACTACATACTCATCGGTATCTTCACCAGGTGATGGTGCGTGTGATGCTGAGATAACACCATTCAAAAGCGCAGATGCAACTGCATCAGCAGTTCCTTGAGATTTTAGGATGGTTTTGAAAGTGGTGGCATCTGAACCGACACTTGTTACCATCCATTTAGGACGGAATCCCAACTGTGCAGCTGTTCCGATAGTGATTGCAGTTGCGTTAGCAACAGCAGCAATAACCACAAGTGATACACCTGAAGCTTGAAGTGCTTTAACTTGTGTCGTCAAACCAAGCGCTTGGCTACCAGCAACAAATTTTTGAGTGTTAGCAGCTGGGAAAGTTACGCCTTGTTGCTTAAATCCTGCGAGTACATTTCGACCGAAATCATCTGTCTGATACAGAACGCCAACTTTGCCATCGGCAAGTTCTTTAGCGAAGTTAGCTTTCAAATACTCTGCTTGGATTTTGGACTCAACAACATAAGTTCCAAGTCCGGCAAAAGATGTTGGGTACTTTTTAGGGTCTGTATAAAATCCGCTGTATCCACTATTTACAAATAGATCTGGGATTCCACGACGATTAATATCTTTAATAACAGAGATGTGAGTCTGGGTTCCAACGCTTCCAACCATTGCAAAGACTTTATCTTTGTTAATCAAGGTAGATGCAGTTGAGATGGTTAAGCCGGCTTTGTAGATGTCATCTTTAACTACTAATTTGATTTTGCGGCCGTTAACTCCACCTTTTGAATTTACATAATCAAAGTAGGCGCGCATCGCGTCATCCACTTTGTTGTAACCCGGGCTAGCGGTACCTGTTTGTGGCAATTGCATGCCAAGCACAATCTCAGTTGCGCTAACACCAACTTCAGCGCGAGCTGGCTTTGCTTGTGACGGTGCAATAGCGAGAGAGCTCGCAACTGCGCCGGCAAGAATGCCAATCGCCCATCTTTTTGATTGAGATCCACGAATTTTCACTTCGATGACTCTTTTCTATATCTGTTAACTGCGCGGTGCTCCGGGCAGGAACGGCTTGAGCCGCTACAAAGGCTAAGTTACTAGAAGGTGGCCAAAGGGTGAACAGGTAATCCGACAAATCGCCCAATATTTCGCGAATTTAACCGAATCTGAGAGGTGGCTTAATGCTTCTTATGGTGATGTGCACCCATAACCCCTGCTGGGTTGATGATGATCGTCGCCAAGAGCAACACTCCGGTAATCAGGGCTGGCAAGAAATTAGATACCTGTTCTGAGACCGAAAGACCCGAAATCGCCCAATCAATCAGGTCGGGGAGAAAAACCACAATTAAGGTGCCAATAAATGCACCACTAATACTTCCGACGCCGCCAAGTATTGCTGCTGTTAACAAAGTCAATGAAAGTGAAACCGGATAAACGCTTGGGCCGACTAACCCTCGCAATCCATAAAGCGCACCGCCAAGACCGGCGATCGCAGAGCTGACTACAAAGACAATGACTTTTGTTCGCGCCACTGGAATTCCACTTACTGCCGCACCGATCTCATCATCGCGAACCGCTTGCCAACTGCGGCCCGCTCTGGCTGCCATTAAATTGGAGGTAAAGAACAAAGCAATTAACGCAACAGGTAATGAAATCCAAAGTTGCCACTGTTCGTATCCGACTTCGATTAAATCGCTAATCCACGCAGGCGGCATTCCAAAATCAACTATTAAACCAACATCTCCACCTAAAACTGATTCAAATCTATTTGCTACAGACGGCAAAGCAAGAGCAATTACTAACGTTGTGCCCGCCAAGTAAGGTCCAGAAAGTCTTGCCGCAGCTGCTCCCAGGATTAATCCAAATACTCCTGCTGCAATTATGGCTACGAGAAATGCAATCCAAATTGAAGCACCTAAATGTGTGATCAACGATGCGCTTGAATATCCACCGACTGCCATTAACGCACCTTGACCGAGTGAAATCTGCCCTGATGCTCCGGTGAGAACCGTAAGTGAAAGTACACCAATAAAAAGCATTAAGAACAAAGCCAATTGGCCTTGATTGTAAGGTTCAAATGTAAAACTCAAAAGGAGCAGAAATAATCCTAATGTTAAAGTTTTAATCAAATTCTTGCGCCAGATTATTTTACTTTTATCCACGGCGCACCTGCTTGCCACCTAAAATGCCATTTGGTCTGATTAATTGAACTGCAAGTAATAAAAATAAGATTGCTAAAAATACGTTTTCTGGTGAACCATAAGTTGTGACTAGTGAAATTCCGATTCCAAGAATTAAACCACCTAAGACAGCGCCAAGTGGACTATCTAAACCACCAACAACAGCGGCGGTAAAAGCAACAATCAAAATCAAATCTAAGGAATTAGGAGATAAATTCGTGCTAGGAGTAATAAGTAGTCCAGCTAAAGATCCGGCAGATCCAGATATTGCCCAACTTAAAGTTCGCATTCTGCTGACTTTGATTCCGCTTAATCTCGCGACCTCTGGGTTTAACGCAGCGGCGCGCATACCTAACCCCACACCAGTTTGAGTGAAAAAGTAGGTAAGCGAAAGTAAGACTATTAATACAACACCTATTACAAAAAGATTAAATGCTGAAAATGGGAGTGTGCCATCACCATTTTTAAAATAAAAATTATCTACCGGGGTTGGAAAACCGCGTTCTTCTCCAGCCCAAAATACTCCCGCTAAAGCTTGCAATATCGCCAAAATTCCAAGGGATGCAATAACTGGAATTGTTGCTGCCAGGGTTTTGGTGGATGATGAACTTTTCTTGTGTGCCAGCGGACGCATGATCAATAAATCAATAACCATTCCAAGTAGTGACCCCGATATCAACGCAACAATAAAAGCCAGCCAATATGAATTCCCAGAATTGATTAGATTCGATGCAATGTAGGTGGTGAACATTGCTTGCCCCATTTGCGCAAAATTAACAACTCCCGCACCACGCCACACAATTACTAAGCCAAGTGCTGCTAGCGCAAAAATTGCACCGTTAGCTGTGCCGGTAATTACAGTGCTGATAAAAGTATTCATCAATACCCCAAGTACGCACTTCGTAGGGCTGAATCAGCACGCATTTTTGCAGCAGGTTGATCCGATACAACTTTACCTAGCGCTAATAGCACTCCATGGTCTGCGACTGCTAATGCAGTATTTGCATTTTGTTCCACAAGCAAAACTGTAAGTCCTGTGCTTCGAGACAATTGATTAATGCTTTGAATAATTTGTTCCACGACAAGTGGTGCCAAACCAAGAGATGGTTCATCAAGTAGCAAAAGTTTTGGTCTTGAGACAAGTGCTCTTGAAATAGCGAGCATCTGTCGCTCTCCACCGGAAAGAGATCCGGCGCTTTGCTTAACTCTTTCGGCCAACCTTGGAAACAAATCCAACACTTCCGAGATGGCGACTTTAACGTCACTCGAATTTTTGCGTCTTCTAAAGAGTGCTCCCATTTCAATATTTTCTAGTACCGAAAAAGTAGGAATTACTGCATGTCCTTCTGGAACATGAGCTACTCCAGATCTGACAATCTCTTCAGGGGCAAGATTGGTTATATCTCTATCTCCCCAACTTATGGTTCCGCTTTTAGCTTTCTCTAAGCCAGAGATGGTGCGAAGCAAAGTTGATTTACCTGCACCGTTTGCGCCAATTACTGTTGTAATTTCACCAGGATTAGCAATAAAAGAGACTCCATCAAGAGCGCGAACATGACCGTAATTTGTGACTAAATCGCTTACTACTAATGCATTCATGATTAATTACCACTACCTAATTTGATATCTGCAGGAGTAGATGTTCCTAGATATGCCGCCACTACCGCTGGGTCTTGCCTTACTCTTTCAAAAGGTCCGCTTGCAATAACTTCACCAAAATTTAAAACGTATACTCGATCTGAGATTCTATTTACGAATTCAACATTGTGCTCAACCACAATGATTGAATAAAACTCTTTCAACTGCAAAACTAAATTAGCCAACTTCTCAATTTCATCGTGACCTAATCCTGCCGCAGGCTCATCCAACAATAATATTTTTGGCTCTAAGACAAGTGCTCGTGCAAGTGCCACCCTCTTGGAATCTGGGTAAGTCAATTGGCTTGGATATTTTTCTGCTAATTGCGTTGCTCCTGCCCAAGCCAGTGCTTTGTGAGCTTTTGCTTTTAGCTTTGCTTCTGATTTGCCTGATGCTCCAAAAAGATCTGCAAAAAAACCATTACTTGCGTGCGCTTCTGCCCCAACCATGACATTCTCCAACGCAGTAAGACCAGAGAACAATCCAACGCCTTGTAATGTCCGCGCTATCCCCAATTTTGCTAATTGATGTGTTTTAGGCCAAGCTGAATTTTTCCCGTCAAATGAAATCTTCCCGCTTGAAGGAGGAACTAAACCGGAGATTGCATTAAACAGGGTAGTTTTCCCGGCACCATTTGGACCGATCAATCCAAGTACTTCATTTTTATTTAACTCGATGTAGACATCATTTAATGCCTTCAAGCCGCCAAAGGTGACAGATAATCCCTCTACTTTTAAAAGTTCACTCATGTCACACCTCCGAAACTTGGTTTTCTGGAGCTACTGGGATTCTAGGAGTACGCGAACCTATACCGGAAACTATCTCATATGAAATTGTTCCAGCCGCTTTGGCCAACTCAGTTGCCAGTGGTTTTGTTCCAAAAATGATTACTTCATCTCCCGCTTTTGCAATGGAGGCAATTCCTAAATCTATTGCACATTGATCCATCGAAACCCGACCAATTAAGTGGGCCGGCTTATTGTTGTGTAGAAAATAAGCGGTCCCATCTGTTGACCTTGGTAGCCCATCGGCATACCCAAATGTAACAATCCCGATTTTCGTTTCCTTCGTTACTTGCACTGTTGCGCCATATCCAACAGTTGCCCCTGGTGGAATTTCTTTTACCAGCAACAAACGAGCCCGCAATTCCATCGCCGGTTTTAAGGAGAGATTTTTTGGTGGAATATTTGTTGGAGACAATCCATAAATAAGTAATCCTGCGCGAACAAGGTCAAATTTCGCCTCAGGCAAACCAATAATTGCTGAAGAGTTTGCAATGTGACGGATTCCTGGATTCAAACCTTCATCGTTCATGTACTCAAGCGCACTGTTGAACCGCTTGATCTGTTCTGCGTTTAATGGATGAGCTGGTTCATCTGCGCACGCGAAATGTGACCAAGTCCCCACTAACTCAATTTCGTTAGCAGCGGTGAGACGATTTAATTCACTGACTATTTCTGGAAACTCATCGAGTGCACCTGCTCTACTCATTCCAGTATCAACTTTGAGATGCACTCTGGCAATTAATCCAACCCTTAGCGAAGCAGCGTAAATCTCTTGTAGCTGTTGTAGCGATGAGACAGATAAATCAACATCGTTTTTAATAGCACCTTCAAAATCTGCACCGGGCGGGGTAAGCCATG
>JBILFD010000068.1:0-5501 GCA_044351765.1 Candidatus Nanopelagicaceae bacterium
AAGACAATTTCAACTACACCAGATGCAAGTACAACAAAATCTGCATAATCTTTAAGTACGGTCGGAACCTGTGCTCTAAATTCAAGTCGGCTACTTGTTAAGTGAGTAAATCCAGCATAGGTAAGCGCTAGGCCTAACAAAACTCGACTGATGTTTTTGACCATCTTCATAAATCAAGTAAACACTTAGATACTCCTTACTTGCTCTTGTTAGTCTCGAATTTACTTAGTGTTTACCAAATTGTTTACTCTTCAAATCCGATACTGAGAATGCACTGAGAATCTTGTAATCCACGCTCATAAACAGTCAATTCGTATGAATTTCAAGTTGCTGGTAATCAACTCTAAATTTAAAATTTTCCCTGTAGGGCAATCCAACTAAAGGAGATATGTATGAAGGCTAAGCGTTCTGGTGTATTCGCAGCTATTGCCGTTGTCATGGCGCTGACCTTGTCAGCATGCGGAAGCGATAAAGAAGAAACAATGGAAGCAGTAGCAGAAGAAACAACAGAAGCAACGACTGTAGGAACAATTGTTGATGTCGCTAGCGGCGCTGGCAATTTCGGAACACTTGTAGCTGCAGTAACAGCCGCAGAACTAGTCGAAACTCTAAGTGGAGAGGGTCCATTTACAGTATTCGCACCAACCGATGAGGCTTTCGCAGCTCTTCCTGCCGGAGTAGTCGATGCGCTCCTATTGCCTGAAAACAAGGCATTGCTCGTACAGATTCTTACCTACCACGTTGTTTCCGGAAAAGTTATGGCTGCTGACGTAACGGATAGCGATGTTGCTACTGTTGAAGGACAGACAGTAAAACTTTCAACTGCAGACGGTGTGACCGTTAACGGTGCAAAAGTTGTATCAGCGGATGTTGCAGCGTCAAATGGTGTCATTCACGCGATTGATGCAGTAATTCTTCCTCCAGGAGTAGATGTATCTACTTTGGTAAAGAACTAATTCCATAACTTCTCCGCTCTTCCCTATCGGCCCCTTAACGCCGAAAAATGAAGGTCACCTCATCTCTTGGGGTGGCCTTCATTTACTATAAGAATAGGATTTATTCATGATCCGTCGAATCATCCTTGTTTCTGTTCTGTGTTTTGCTGCTACCCCATCAGCCAGCGCCGCTGATTTTGCAGATGATTCGATTTCGCTAACTTTCTCAATCAAATCAATTTCTAATTCAGTTACCGAAGGCGGAAATACACGAGGCCCTGCGCTTGCAGTCATGAAAGATGACACTGTTTTATTAGGTGGCGGGCGAAACGGCGGAGAAATCCTTACTTGGAACAAAAAGAAAACCGCTCTACGCAGTTTGGGGAGTTTCATTCCCTCCAACAGAAGAGAAATAGATTCACGTTTTGCAATTAACGATATAGCCATCTTGTCTGAGAGTTCTTCTGCAGCGAAGTTGTTGATCTCCTACCCCCGATTAGGAAGTAACCGCTCATGCGTTGAGATCGCAGTTGATGAATTGGCTTATGATCGCAAGGTCCAAAGAGTTAAATTTGTAGCTAACTGGTTTGTTTCCAAACCCTGTGTTCCGATATCTGCAGTGCAACACACCGGCGGACGCTTTGCAATAATCGATAAGAATTCGGTCTATGTAACTCTTGGCGACCTAGGATTTAGTGAAATTAATAATCGCAACAAACGCGGTGATTTGGGTTCCATATTCAAGTTAAGCAAAAAATCAGCAGAGCGGATTTCGCAAGGACATCGCAATCCACAAGGTATTGTCATGTTCAACAATGAAACTTTGATAGCAGCAGAGCATGGACCGCGTGGTGGTGATGAAATTAATGTGATCGTATCCGGCGGAGATTATGGATGGCCTTTTGTTACTCATGGACAGCCATACGGTTCTGGGGATTACGTGCGACCAAGCAAAACTGGCACTCACGAGGGGTATATCGAACCAATTAAATATTGGGTTCCATCGATTGCGCCGACTGAGTTGGTGCAATTGCCGAGGAAAGGTTGGGGAACCTGGGGTGGAGCGCTTGTGCTGGGAACTCTGCGTGAACAAGTTCTGGTGTTTATGAAGGTGAGTGAGAAATTTGAAGTTTTAGAAACTGTTCAATTAGAGGTCGGAGAACGTATTCGCGATTTAGAGTTATTAAGCAATGGCGCCCTTATCGCAACCACTGATTCTGGGAAATTGCTTACCGTTAAAAACTCAGCTTAGGTTTACTTATCTTTAACAAATTTTGGTAGATGTAAATTGAAGTAAATAGAAATAAACCTGGTGAGAACAACTACCGCTCCCCCGACAAATACTGCAATACTCTGTGAGACATCTAATTGATGTAAGGCAACAAAGAAAATCGATCCCATTAGGGCTGAAGTTCCAATTGTTTCGCGGTGAAGCAAAACAGGTTCAATTTGGCAGAGTAGATCACGCAATAAACCGCCTGTTACTGCCGTTACAACCCCAAGCAAAATAGCACCGAACCAGGTCACATCCATTTCAAATGCAAGTTGTGCGCCTGATATTGCCGCTACTGCTAAACCGAAAGTATCCATAACCAACAGTGATTTACTTACATGAGTAACGCGTCTAAAAACCAAAGTAAGAATCACGGCTGTAATAACGCTGGCAATAATCCAAGGATCTACAATCCAAATGGGGCGAAGTCCTAGAAAGAGATTTCGCAGTGTTCCACCAGAGACCGAAGCGATCGCTGCAACAAAAGCGATACCGCCGTAATCCAATCCTTTATCAGCCGCAACCCGGGCTCCTACTAGCGCAAATACAAAAGTCGCCAGCAAATCTAGGACGTGAATTAAGGACATGAGTTAAGGGTAATGGGTCGGGATAACATTCTCAAAGGTTAATAAATCGGGGTGATTCTAAATTTTTTTCTTCGCCACTGCCTTAAATAAAAGCAAACTAATCAAAGCGCTCACTACTGAGGCAATGATCACTGAAAAAACCGCCAGATCTTGAGTTGCAGGATCTGAGAAGGCTAGATTTGCAATAAATATTGCCACGGTAAAACCTATACCAGCAGCACTTCCGGTTGCGAGTAAATCTATACTTTTTGCATCTTGTGGGTAATCACCCAATCTAATCTTTCTTGCAAAGATGACCGCTGCTAGCACGCCAATTGGTTTACCCAATACTAATCCAGCAAAAATACCCCAGGCAATTGGTGAATTAATTGCATTTGTAATTGATTGATTGGTGATTATTACTCCGGTATTTGCAAAGGCAAAGAGAGGAATTATCACAAAGCTGCTCCATGGATGGATCTTCTCCTCTAGCCATTCAATGACTGAGAGTTCGCCATCTTCACCATCTTCCATTTTTGAATTCAACTTAATCTTGTTGGGCGTCATCAAGCCCAAAATCACGCCAGCAAGGGTTGGATGAACCCCACTCTTATACATGCAATACCAAAGAGCTACTCCTAGCAATACGTATACAAAGGTTGAGTTTGTGCCAAGTTTTTTAAATGTATGAATGGTGACGACTGCTATTGCCCCAGCTGCAATCCAAGAAAAATTAACTCCAGTTGAGTAGATCAAGGCAATGATCAAAATCGCGCCGATGTCATCAATTACTGCAAGTGCTAAAAGAAATGATCGCAAAGATGCAACCGCATTAGATCCAACTAGCGCAAGTAAACCAACGGCCAAAGCAATATCTGTTGCGACTGGTACTCCCCAGCCATTTGCATCCACTCTTCCGGCAATTGCAAGATAAATTCCAGCAGGTAGAGCCATTCCACCGATTGCTGCAACAAAGGGCATGATTGCTTTTTTAAATGAGGAGAGGTGTCCAGAGGTTAACTCTCGCTTGATCTCAAGGCCTACTACAAAGAAGAAAATAGTCATCAGTACATAATTAATACTTTTCAGAATTGTTAGGTTTAAGTAAATAGCACCAAGTGAAATTTCAAAATCAAAGGCTAAGGTGTCAAAGTAGGTGTCAGACAATGGTGAGTTAGCAATTAGCAGTCCAAGAAAGGAGGCAATTAGAATAAAAACACCGCTGGCAGATTCTCGGTGCAGAAAATCTCGTAGCGGTCTAATTACCCGATTCACATTCCCAAGATATCACTTTTGCGTAGTGCAAAGAGGAAAGTTAACTCAACCATTCTGTTAAACTGAAAATATGAGCAATCAAATAGAGACCACATTCCAAGTTCAACTTGAAGACAGAGATCGCCAAACAGTATTTTGGAGAGCCATTTTGGTCGCTCCGATGGTCTTCTTCATAGCTTCATTTGCAGTTGATACTTGGGATAGCGATTGGAACACCGTCACTTATGGCTTATTTGTTTTGCCAGTCATACTTGCCTTGGTATTTAGAGGAACTTACCCTTCCTACCTACTCGCCTTCAATAAATCTCTCTTTGAATTACTTAATCGAGTTTGGGCTTACATAACTTTGTTGAATGATCAATATCCTTCAATCGAAGCCAGTGATAGCGTGAAAATTACTTACCCTGAAATCAATGAAGGTAAAACGTTAAGCCGCGGATTGCCACTTATCAAATGGGCGATGGCTATACCTCTTTATATAGTCGGATTGTTTTATGCTCTCTATGCGCTGTTGATGTTGGTGCTCGCGTGGTTCAACATTATTTTTAATGGCAATATGCCACAATCCTGTGCCGATGTTTTAGTTCGTACTTCGCAGTATTGGAACCGGGTTTATGGCTATGCAGTGCTGCTAGTAACGGATGAATACCCAACTTTCTCACTATAGAAAGTTACTTCGTCCCTACTACTCGCTTGGCAGTTAAAGCAATAATCAAAGCTAGCCCTGCAGGTATATACATCGCTACCCGCAAAGTCACCAGGTCCGCGATAAATCCAAGTAACGGCGGTCCAATTACAAAACCAAAGTAGGCAACTCCAGTTACCAAGGCAACGCTTTCGGCTGCTGAAATCTTTCCAGAAAATTCGCTATTTGCTAATTCGCCGCAAACGCTAACTACCAATGGAATAACAGTTGCAACTCCGGCCCCAAGCAAAATCCACCCGATGATTACGCCATAAACATTTCCTATGCTGAGTCCCAGGATTAAGCCTCCGCCGGCAATAGTTCCTGACCAAGTTAACAACCTAGCTATCCCGAATCTGTTCGCTAACCAATCCCCCGAAAGGCGAACAGTTACCATCATTACTGAAAACAAAATATATGGAAGTGTGGCTACAAAAGGTGAAGCGTTAAAAGTTTCTCGAGCGAGAACCCCGCCCCAATCACTTGCCGCTCCCTCACAGATTGCCCCGCCTAATCCAAACAATCCTAAAATAATTAACTTGCGCGGACGCTTATTCGGTTTCTCTTCACTGACCACTTCGTGCCGGTCTGCACTTCCTGGCATAAACCAATCTTTAGTAGTGAAGGCGACAATCAAGATAATTAGGCCTACTACAAATGAATGATCGCGAGGTGATATCTCGAAATTTGCGAACACTCCTCCGATCGCCCCTCCGCTTAATCCGCCCAAGGACCACATTGCATGGAATTTACTCATGACCCGCTTT
>JBILFD010000069.1:0-5467 GCA_044351765.1 Candidatus Nanopelagicaceae bacterium
TCCGCATGATGTTGGACAGGTATTGGATGACTTGGGGATCGCTGTTAGAACCGGCCATCACTGCGCTTGGCCACTAATGCAAGAGTTAAAATTGAATGCAACAACTAGAGCTTCGTTTTATCTCTATAACACTCCAGAAGAAGTCGATGTTTTCCTAGACGGCATAAATCAAGTGAAGAAATTTTTTAAGGTCTAGATATGAGTTTAGAATCCCTCTACCAAGAAATTATTCTCGATCATTACAAACGACCAAAGAATAAGGTTTTACAAGACGCCTACTCAGTAGAAGTCCACCACAACAATCCAAGTTGTGGTGATGAAATAACCCTTCGAGTGCAGGTTGAAAATCAGATTATCAAGCAATTGAGTTGGGATGGAGTTGGCTGCTCGATATCTCAAGCTAGTTCATCTGTCATGAGCGAGTTAACACAAGGTATTTCAATCGAAAAAGCTTTGGAATTAGAAGTATCGTTCCTTGAATTAATGCAAGGCAAAGGCCAGATTGAAGCAGATGAAGAAGAGTTAGAGGATGCCGTTGCATTTTCAGGGGTTGCACGCTATCCGGCCCGGGTAAAGTGTGCCTTGCTAAGTTGGATGGCGCTGAAAGATGCGCTCTTGAGAGCTGGAGGAAGTAAATGACCGCATCTGTTGAGGATCTAACTGAAGCAATGAAAGATGTTGTGGATCCAGAATTAGGAATAAATGTTGTTGATCTTGGATTGGTTTATGGCGTGAGTATCGATGATGCCAATATCTGCACTTTAGATATGACACTTACTTCAGCAGCTTGTCCCTTGACAGATGTGATTGAAGATCAAACTAGACGTGCATTAGATGGATTATCTGATGATGTACGAATCAACTGGGTGTGGATGCCACCTTGGGGACCTGACAAAATAACTGATTCAGGAAGAGAGCAATTACGCGCTCTGGGATTCACCGTATAGGGTTAACGAAATGTCGATGCATGCACCTTGGATGACTTTGCGTGCAATGACGCAAGATCAATCAGTCAAAAATGCATCTTTAAAACCAGGAACAATCAAAAGAATTTTCAAGTTTGCAAAACCGTATCAAAAGCAAATATCTATTTTTATCTTCACTGTAATCATTGATTCTGTACTAGTGATCGCAACGCCTCTGCTTTTCGCTCGACTTATCGATAAGGGCGTGTTGCTTCAAAATGGAAAGTTAGTCACAACTCTTGCCTTTGTTATCGCTGCCTTAGCTCTACTTGAATCAGCTGTAAGTTTAATTGGGCGGTATCTAAGTTCTAGAGTTGGCGAAGGATTGATTTACGATCTTCGTTCGCAAGTATTCGATCATGTACAAAGGCAATCAATTGCTTTCTTCACTCGAACTCAAACTGGAGCACTGATTTCACGAATCAACTCTGATGTGATGGGAGCTCAGCAGGCATTTACTTCGACATTATCAGGTGTAGTTTCAAATGGCCTAAGTGTTGTCTTGGTTCTTGGAGCGATGTTTTTTCTTTCTTGGAAAATAACTGTGATCTCACTGGTGCTGGTTCCGATGTTTTTAATTCCATCCCGTTGGATTGGAAAGAAAATTCAAGGGTTAGCTCGGGATGCCATGTCAGGCAATGCCGAAATGGGCGCCAACATGAATGAAAGATTTAACGTTTCAGGTGCACTACTAGTCATGCTGTATGGAAGCTACGACAAAGAGTCAAAAACCTTTCGCAAAAAGGCTCGACGAGTGGCTGATATTGGAATACAGATGGCATTTCTAAACAGATTATTTTTTGTTGGCTTAATGACAGTCGCATCAATAGCCACTGCTATCACTTATGGAATAGGTGGGCAGTTAGTTATTTCCAAAAGTATGTCAGTGGGTACTTTGCTCGCACTTTCGGCACTTTTGGCCCGGCTTTATGGCCCGTTGACTGCTTTGGCTAACGTTCGCGTAGATGTAATGACGGCACTGGTTTCATTTGAAAGAGTTTTCGAAGTTTTGGATTTAGAGCCAATGGTGCGTGATGGCAATAACCCAAAGGATCTCCCTAGCACTTCTCCAAAAATCGTTTTTGATAAAGTGGCATTCACCTATCCAAGAGCAGAAGAGATTTCACTGGCATCACTTGAGAGTGCTGCTAAAAGTGAAACGATCGCATCAGGAGAAGTGCTAAAGGAAATTTCCTTTACTGTAGAACCAGGACAGATGGTTGCTCTGGTCGGACCATCAGGTGCAGGGAAAACTACAATTATTTCTTTGCTGCCAAGATTGTTTGATGTTTCTAGTGGTTCAATTTCAGTTAGTGGAATTGATGTACGTGACTTAAAACTAAATTCTCTTCGTCATGCAATTGGTTCAGTTATGCAAGATCCACATCTGTTCCATGACACGATTGACGAAAATCTTAGGTATGCAAAACCTGATGCAACGGCTAGCGAAATAGAGGCCGCATGTCGCTCAGCACAGATTTGGGATTTAATTCTCTCTTTGCCAAACGGTGTGGACACCATGGTTGGAGAGCGTGGCTATAGATTGTCAGGTGGAGAAAAAGCACGCTTGGCTATTGCTAGATTGTTATTGAAGAATCCACAGATAGTCCTGCTTGATGAAGCTACTGCTCACCTTGATTCAGAAAATGAAGCGCTGGTACAAAGTGCTATTCGAGAAGTACTAAAGGATAGAACTAGCTTGGTGATCGCACACCGACTGTCGACAATTATTTCAGCTGATCAAATTTTGGTTATTGAAGATGGAAAAGTTGTCGAACGTGGAACACACGAAGAATTGATTAGTACTGGTGGACTGTATTCAGAGTTGTACGCTCGACAGTTTACTTCTTAACTCTTCACGACCTATCAAAATTCTTCCTCCCAAAATCAAAAGTACAAAAAATGACCATTGAAATGAGTATGCATAATGTGGGCCATCACTAAATGTCGGAAGAGCGGCAGGGATCGGTGAATCTCCTAGGTCGCTTGTTAATTGCAAATACACTTCGAATCTTGGTGAACTGAAGTTTTCATCTAACTTTGATAGTTGGATTCTTCCTACTTTTGGAGCAGGCAAAGCGATCAATGAACCAGTTGTGCTTTCTTTTTCATCGAAAGCTCTTAAGACTCCAATTATTTCTAAGTTTTCAGTTGGCGCGGAAGGAGGAATTGGAATCTCGGTGGCATCTCCTATGGCTTCTACCCAACCGCGATCTACCCAAATGGGTTTGGTATTACTAGGGCGAAAAAGTGTAAGTACATCAAAACCATACTTATCTGAGCGGTACTTTCCTCTGACTAGGATTTCATGATTGCTATCAAACTTACCCTTTACCTTTACTTTGCTCCACGTAGGAAAATTTCCATTCTCATTTAACGCAACAGGACTCTGGGTCAGTAGTTGTTTGACTCTCACATTCTCAGCCTGACGACTCTGACCGCGATTAAATTGCCATTGGGCAGCGGTGACGCAAATATAAATTCCGAAAATAGCTAATAAGGTAATTGCAACTGATTTAGGGTAGAGAAAAGTTTTAATCTTCATTATTCGATATAGCTCGTCGATTAGGTGAGCGCAAGGCTTGTGGTTTTCTAATTCCTTCGCGTCCAGCATTTGCAATAACCACTGCAATGTAAGGCAAAAATACGGCTCCTGCCAAAGTAAACCAGCGATACGGATCAGGCAAAACTAGGGTTAGTAAAAAGCAGACAGTTCTGATAATCATTGAATATAAATACCTGCGTTGACGTCCGGATTGATCCTCGGCTAGCCCTTTCTGGGCATTTGTAATCGAGAAGATTTCTTCACTTGAGGAGTCCATAGGTCTAACGCTAGAGAGTTTTTACGCATGACGCACCTTTAGATACCTATTTACGCACCAGTAACGAGTAAGTTTTCTTCTATGAGTCGAGTAGTCCTGGTCACAGGCGCAAATCGCGGCATAGGGGCAGCGATCGCCCAAGCTTTCGCATCACAAGGAGATGTTGTGATCGCGGGACACCGAAGCCCGCAACGTCCAAGTGAACTGCCAAATGATCTTAAAGATGTCCAAATTGATGTGAGAGACCCAGCAAGTGTTGATGCTGCTTTTGATTTGATTGAAAAAGAGTGGGGAAGTGTTGAAGTACTTGTCGCGAACGCAGGAATAACGAAAGACAATTTAATGTTGCGAATGAGCAACGAGGATTTTAGAGATGTGGTTTCGACAAATTTAGAAGGCGCCTTTTATTGCGCTAAGCGGGCATCAAAAGGAATGTTGAAAATTAAAAAGGGAAGAATTATTTTCATAGGTTCCGTTGTCGGTTCTATTGGATCTGCTGGTCAGGTTAACTACGCAGCAACTAAGGCCGGCCTAGTTGGTATGGCACGATCCATTGCTCGGGAATTAGGATCAAGATCAATCACAGCAAATGTGATTGCACCAGGATTTGTTGAAACCGAAATGACTGGAGATTTAACTCCAGACCGCCGAGCAGAAATTCTTAATGCTGTGGCACTCAACCGTTTTGCTTCTGTCGATGAAATTGGTGATGTTGCAGTTTTCTTAGCGTCGCCTGCAGCTGCGTACATAACGGGAGCAATAATCCCGGTTGATGGTGGATTAGGAATGGGGCATTAATCAAATGGGCATACTAGATGGCAAAAGAATTTTAGTTACTGGAGTACTGACTGATTCTTCAATCGCTTTCCATGTTGCAAAGATCGCCCAAGAAGAGGGTGCTGAAATTGTACTTTCCTCTTTTGGTCGGGCTATGAGCATTACCCAAAGGATTGCCACTAGGTTGCCAAAAACTGCCCCAGTTATCGAACTAGATGTTTCCAATAAAGAGCATTTAGAGAATCTTGCTGCGGAAGTAAAAAAACATCTTTCTGGTTTAGATGGATTGGTACATTCAATTGGGTTTGCACCAGAAGCTGCATTGGGTGGAAATTTCTTAAACACTGAATGGGAAGATGTGGCTACAGCGCTACATGTTTCAGCTTATTCATTTAAATCCTTATCAATGGCAGCGCTTCCGTTGTTTGGAGAAAGTGCGTCAATAGTTGGTTTAGATTTTGACGCTACTGTTGCGTGGCCAAAATATGACTGGATGGGTGTTGCAAAGGCTGCCCTTGAATCAACGAGTCGTTATTTAGCTAGAGATTTTGGTCCGAGAAACATCAGAGTTAATTTGATTGCTGCAGGGCCGATTAAAACTATGGCCGCAAAATCAATACCCGGATTTGAAGAATTCGAAACAGTTTGGAATCAAAGAGCTCCACTTAAGTGGGATGTATCTGACCCAACCCCAGCAGCTCAAGCCACGGTTGCACTACTTTCAGATTGGTTCCCAAAGACCACTGCGGAAATCATTCACGTAGATGGTGGCGTTCACGGGATGGGCGCTTAGTTCAAAAAAGGCTGGAATTGGTTTAAAGGGTGGGCTCAGGTAGGATTCAAACAGTCCGGGTTACCCCCTGGGCTCATAGCAAGTGGAGTTCACTCCCACCGTCTGGCCTC
>JBILFD010000070.1:0-5447 GCA_044351765.1 Candidatus Nanopelagicaceae bacterium
GTAGTGATTGTAGACAGCGACCGAAAGGGACTTCTTCGCACGATCTTGGCCGATCACATATTGATTTAGAAATTCAAAAATCTCATGGGGTTTTGGTAGTTCAGTTAAAGTGAAATTTGAATTCTCGCTCAGCTCTTCAATAATGATTTCGTTACAAAGCTCAATACATTCGTCACAGATGTAGACGCCAGGTCCGGCGATTAACTTTTTAACCTGCTTCTGAGATTTTCCGCAGAAAGAACATTTGAGCAGTTCGCTGCTTTCCCCGATGCGAGTCATAGTTAAATAGTAAATCAAAGGCAACTGTTAAGAGCTGGCTTTTACGGTAAATCCTGTTCGCTCTGAGAGGACTTAACCGGATTTTTCAGTTCCCATACGCCTGGAATGGAAAGGGTTATTACGATACAGATGAGATGAACTACAGCCGCAAAAAGAAAGTACTCAGTTTCTCCAAAAATAGAAGCAACGGGTGCGGCCATGGCCATTCCTATTGGGATCAACCCAAGTGATACCAAGTAATCGAGGCTAAATACCCGTCCCTGAAATTCACGCGGTACTTCACGTTGTATCGCGCTAGGCCAATGGATTCCATATGGCTCAGTAGCAGCGCCCGCAATGAAGTAACAAAGAATCACAAACCAAGGTGCGAATGGGAACGCCATTGAAATTGGTATAGCAATAAAGAACATCCAAGAAATATTAGAGACCAACCCGGGGCGATTAGTTTTGTATTTGGAACCGATAAGGGCGGTGATAGTCGCGCCGATGGCAAAAGCAATCAGTGAAAACGCAAATACTCGGTCGCTCCCAAATTCCCGGCGGCTAATAATTGGCAAGAAGACACTTTCAATTCCAATAATTAACATCAGCGGCACAGAAACCCCAAGCAGACAAGCTGCTATCCACGGAATTGATTTAACTAATCTGATTCCTTCTCTGATTTCGTGAATCATTGAACCGCTGTTATGAGGCGTTTCACCTTCGCGATTTTCCTTAATTGGTAAAATTAAAATAGAACCTACAAAGTAAAGTATTCCGAGTACTAAAAATGTCACTTTGCTTCCGGCTAATGCAATCAAAGCGCCACCAACACCAGGTCCGACTATCGCTGTTAAACGAATAGAGATACTTCGAAACGCATTTCCCATCGGCAATTTATCTTCGGGCAAAATGCTCGGAAGGATTGCACCAGAGGCCGGGAAAATAAATGCTTCACCTGCGCCCATAATGAAAAGAATTACTCCAAAAAACCAAAGTGGAGCATCGGTCGAAAAAACAATTACTAACGAGAGAACTCCGCGCAAAAAATCTGCCCAGAACATAACTTTTTTACGAGATAAGCGATCAGTTAAAACGCCAGCAAGTAAAGAAAAGGAAACGGATGAAGCAAGTCTGGCTGCCAGAATTAAACCCAATGTTCCAGCTTTTCCACCGGCATCTAGAACTGCGATTGCCAAGGCAACTGGGAATGCGGCTGCAGCAAGATTTACAAATAAACCCGAGAGCCAGAGAGTGCGAAAATCTGGGTAAGAAAAAAGCGACAGGGCGGCAGAACTTTCCTGACTCTTTTCACTACTCATCTTTATTTCGGGGCGCCAGCTTTACGAGATGCAAGAACCTGATCGATTAGTCCCCACTCAACTGCTTCAGCTGCTGTAAGAATCTTGTCGCGATCAATATCTTTTGCAATCTGTTCAACAGAGCGAGATGAATGTTTTGCCAACATGGTCTCGAGCAATCCACGCATTCTCATAATTTCAGCTGCCTGGATTTCAATATCAGAACCCTGTCCCCCGCCTTCACTTGAAGGTTGATGTAACAAGATTCGAGAATTTTCTAGGGCGTAACGCTTACCTTTTGTTCCGCCGGTAAGAATGATTGCTGCTGCAGATGCTGCTTGTCCAAGACAGATTGTCATGATGTCAGGACGTACGAATTGCATCGTGTCATAAATAGCGGTCAATGCCGTGAAAGATCCACCAGGTGAATTTATGTAAAGCATGATGTCACGATCTGGATCCATTGATTCAAGAGTTAGCAATTGCGCCATAACATCGTTGGCAACTGTGTCATCAATAGGTGTTCCGATAAAAATGATCCGCTCTTCAAATAACTTTGTGTATGGATCCATGCGCTTGTATCCATATGAAGTTTTTTCTTCAATTACTGGAAGCACATAACGACTGGTTATCTGGCCGATATTTTCTTGCATCTGATTGCTCCCCTTCAAGTCAAAATTGCTATTCATTAGGCGGTTCCACCATTTCCAGAAACTTGATTAGCAGAGCGAACCACGTGATCTACAAAGCCATACTCTTTTGCTGCTTCTGCGGTAAACCAACGATCGCGATCAGAATCAGCTTGAATAGTTTCAGCTTTTTGTCCAGTGTGTTCAGCAATTAAATCTGCCAAAGTTTTTTTGGTGTAAGCCATTTGTTCTGCTTGAATTTTAATATCACTTGCAGTTCCACCGATGCCACCAGAAGGTTGGTGCATCATGATTCGTGCATGCGGAAGTGCATAACGTTTTCCAGGTGCACCTGCGCAAAGTAGGAATTGACCCATTGATGCAGCAAGTCCCATCGCAACTGTTGCAACATCATTTTTGATGTATTGCATGGTGTCGTAAATTGCCATACCGGCTGTTACTGAACCACCAGGTGAGTTGATGTAAAGATAAATATCTTTTTCGGAATCTTCAGCAGAGAGCAACAACATCTGAGCTGCTATCGCATTGGCCATTGAATCTTCGACTACCGAACCAAGGAAGATGATTCGCTCACGAAGTAAGCGTTGGTAGACCTCATCATCTAATCCGCCACCACTTGCACGGCTAGCGTTTGAGATCTGGCTATCGGGAGTAATAATTCCCACAAAATCCTCCTGCAGTTATTGAGTACCTGAACGTTATATCTACCTTAACAATCGGCGCAGGGTTTTACTTCCGCACCCATGGTTTATGAACTCAAAACCACCCAAAAACGAGCGGATATCGAGGGATGTTCGCTCTGAGCGCAAGCAAGGATTAATTCTCGGCAGGTGCGCTTTCGATGGCTGCTGGCGGACGAAGGGCTTCAAGATCTACCGCTTTGCCTTTGGTATCAACCACTTTGCACTGCTCAAGAATTACTGCCAACGCTTTGGTGCGCGCTACATCAGCCACTAATGATGAGATCTGACCGGCTTGGGCAACTTCTTGCGCAAACTGCTCAGGTGGCATTCCGTAACGCATCGCTGAGCGAATAATGAATTCAGTTAACTCTGCTTCTGAAACATCAACTTTCTCTGCATCAACAATTGAATCAAGTAAGAAATTATTTGTTAGAGATTTGCGCACATCTGATTCAACTTCAACACGGTGTGCTGCATCCTCTAGACGTCCTTCTGGCTCTAAGTGAGCATGCACTTCTGCTTCAATGTATTTTTCTGGCAGAGGAACATTTGTATTCTCTAGTAAGTACTCAAGTAACTTGTCACGAGCTTGTGTTCCTTGCTCAAGAGATTTCAAACGCTCTAAACGAGATTTAACATCGTCGCGAAGTTGAGCAAGCGTGTCGAATTCACTTGCAAGTTCGGCAAATGAATCATCAAGTGGTGGAAGTTCGCGATGTTTAACCGCGTTTACTTTAACTTCGACATCAGCTAATTCGCCGACTTCAGTTCCGTAAAGTTCTGATTTAAAAATCTTGCTCTCTAATGCATTTAATCCAACAAGTGCAGCATCAAGTCCAGGAATCATTCGATCAGTTCCGACTTCATAAGAAAGATTGTTTGCGCTACCGCCATCAACTTCTTTTCCATTAATTCGAGCAATTAAATCCATCGAAACAAAGTCACCGTTTTCAACTGTTTTTTCTACAGTTGAAAGTGTGCCAAAACGAATGCGAAGTGCTTCTACTTGCTCATCAATATCTTTTTCAGAAACGTCAACAGGATCAACTGTTAATTTAATTCCTTCAAGAGAAGGTAAATCTAATTTAGGACGAACATCAACCTCTATGGTGAATGCTAATTTTTCATTATCAACTAATTCAGTGATATCTACTTCTGGGCGACCAATAACGCGGACTTCATGTTCGCGAGCTGCTTCCATGTAAAGAGCCGGAATTGCAATGTTGATTGCTTCATCAAGAACTGCAGCACGACCAACACGTTGATCAATTAAATGTGATGGAACTTTGCCTTTACGAAAACCAGGGATTGTGACTTTGCCGGCAATCTCTTTGTATGCCTTTGCGAAATGATCAGTTAAATCACCAAACGGTGCTTCAATCGTCAGCTTTACGCGTGTAGGTGAGAGGGTTTCGAGCGCGCTTTTCACAGATCTCCTTGTGGTCTAAAATATTCTGGTCGGGGCGAGAGGATTCGAACCTCCGGTCTCCTGCTCCCAAAGCAGGCGCGCTAGCCACTACGCTACGCCCCGTGGCGTAACGCAAAGTCTAGGGGGTAAGTTCGTCACACAAAACGCGGGTGTAGCTCAATGGTAGAGCCCCAGCCTTCCAAGCTGGCCATGCCGGTTCGATCCCGGTCACCCGCTCCAGGTTTTAAATCATGAATATGTGTAACTACTCAGGTACGGATTCGCCGCTAAGCCAGTGCGTCCACTTCCTGAAGCATGTAGAAGCCAGTAATTACCAGCCCAAACCCACCACCTGACGTATTGGCACCCGAGGAAATTGTTACCTTCAAACTGAAGTTTGGACCTGTAATTGAGGATGCATCGACCGTTGTGAAAACTTGAACTCCGTACTCAAAATTTTCGATCGATGAGCGATATCCATTGCCAGAGATAGTGACAAATTTTGAAATAGGTGTGATCGCGGCCCCACTAACAGAAATTGATACTCCAATTGATGGGTCGATAGTCGAAGTTGATGTTGTGAAAATGTTTGAAATTACAAGATATTTTTTCCCTACTTGTAAATCGCCAAATGCACTCGATTCTTTTCCGACACCCACTCCTCCGCTTAAGGTTCCGACAAAATTTATATTTCCTAAAACCGCGCGCGAGGTTCCTGCGGCACCTTGAAGTCCATCACTGCCAGCTGTTCCTGTTTCACCAATTGGTCCGCGTGCGCCAGTACTTCCCGGTGTTCCTGCAACACCTTGTAAACCAGTTGCACCAACACCTGGAGCACCTGCTGATCCCGGTGAACCTTGTGGTCCAGGTGCACCTGTTGCTCCAACACTTCCTGCGATACCCGCCCCACCACTTGGACCAGAACTTCCGGCCGGACCTGGTGTGCCTTGCGTTCCTTGCGGACCTTGTATTCCTTGCGCTCCCTGAGACCCGGCAGATGAAGTGGTTGCGCCTTTGTCTCCAACTTTTCCTTCACTACCTTGTTTACCGACCGGACCCTGAGGTCCAACAGGTCCAACTAAATTTTTTGGTAGCGGCCACTTACCTTTTTTCTTGGGTCCATACAAATTTGATGACAACGTATCTA
>JBILFD010000071.1:0-5371 GCA_044351765.1 Candidatus Nanopelagicaceae bacterium
AGTTCAGTGATTCTTTCAACAGCTGCTCATTCAGCGTTAGTTGCACTCCCTGAAACCCGTTCCGATGCAGAGGAAGATCTTTCTGAGATTATTACCTCCATGGTTAACACCGAAGTTCTAGGTTCTGATCTTCGGTTGAAAGCCTCCGAATTAACCGAAAATTTAAATGAAGTTCGGGCCCGAGTTAGAATTGCAATCTCCTTTCATGTTGAAGCGGTAAATTCCACAAAATTGCAACGCGCTCGAGGATTGATAAAATTCTTCCGATTAGCCGGTCGTGCTCCAGATCCGGTCAGATTCCCATTTGAAGAGATCGCCGTATGAAAAAGTTATTTGGATTCACTTTAATTTTGACTTTACTAACCTCTTGTTCCTCGATGTCGAGCAGCGGAGGATCTGAAGAGAACAAAATTGAAGTAAAGAAAAATCTACTTAATGGATTACCCGGCAGTGATAACGAAATAATCGTTGTGAAAATTGATGACACTAATCAAGCCAGACCTCAAACTGGAATCGAAGATGCAGATGTGGTTTACATTGAACAAGTTGAAGGAGGCGCAACAAGAATTGCCGCGCTCTACTCCTCAAAGTATCCAGAAGTAGTAGGACCAGTCCGAAGTGCTCGCATAAGTGATATCGAAATTCTTGCTCAATATGGAAAAGTTGGATTTGCGTACTCAGGTGCACAACAAAAATTGACGACTGTCATAAATGCATCGAATTTATTTAACATGAGCGCCGAGAAATTTGGTTATTGGGAACCATATTTCAGAGATAACAGTAGATATGCACCAGTGAATTTATATATCAATCCAAACACTTTGTTAGAGAAAGCTCATGCAAAAGATATTTACTTTGAGAAAGCTACAAAAAGTGGATGGGTATTCGGTCCTACGGCTAAAAATGGACGTAAAGTTTTAGGCGTTGATTTCTCTTGGCCGGCAGTTAAATATGGAGCAGATTGGGACAAAGTAAGTAAGAAGTGGTTGATCCGCCAAAATGGCGAGCCGAAGATGGCTAAATCTGGCACACAGTTAGGTGCGGACACTTTGGTGGTGCAATTAGTTGCCATCACAGACTCTGCATACGGCGACAAATTTGGTGGTGTAACGCCACAGGTTGAATCAGTTGGAACCGGCAAGGCGTTGATCTTCAGAAATGGAAAAGTTTTTGATGCTATTTGGAGTAGACCAACCGCGTTAGAGACCACCACTTGGAAAGATACTGAAGGGGTCGATATCCCATTCGCAACTGGCCAAACATGGATCGCATTAGTGGATAAAGAGCGTCAACCCAAGGTGATTGAGCCTGAAATCCCATCGGATGCCGCTTCGCCGGCAACAAAGTAGAGTATCTCCCTACGGATTTGCAGCAATTTTAAGTACGTATAAATAGGGGAGTTATTCATGGATCAGGTGACCGGTACCGCCCGAGTTAAAAGAGGCATGGCCGAAATGCTTAAAGGCGGCGTAATCATGGATGTGGTTACCGCCGATCAAGCACGCATTGCCGAAGATGCTGGTGCAGTTGCAGTCATGGCCCTAGAGCGAGTCCCTGCTGATATCCGCGCGCAAGGTGGGGTTGCACGTATGTCAGATCCTGACATGATTGAAAAAATTAAAGCCAGCGTTTCAATTCCGGTTATGGCCAAAGCACGTATTGGTCATTTTGCTGAAGCCCAAATTTTGGAATCACTCGGCGTTGATTACATTGATGAATCAGAAGTTTTAACTCCGGCAGATTACGAACATCACATCGACAAATGGAACTTCACTGTTCCTTTTGTTTGCGGTGCAACAAATCTAGGTGAGGCTTTGCGCCGCATCAATGAAGGTGCCGCGATGATCAGATCTAAAGGTGAAGCGGGTACAGGTGATGTTTCAAATGCGACAACACATATTCGCACCATCACCGGAGAAATTCGCCGCTTGACTTCACTACGTCCAGAAGAGTTGTATGTAGCCGCTAAAGAGTTGCAAGCTCCATATGCATTAGTAAAAGAGGTTGCAGAAACCGGAAAACTTCCAGTGGTTTTGTTTACTGCTGGCGGAATCGCGACTCCTGCAGATGCATCGATGATGATGCAATTAGGTGCTGACGGAGTATTTATCGGCTCTGGTATTTTCAAATCCGGTAACCCAGCACAAAGAGCAGCAGCTTGCGTTAAAGCAACTACTTTTTTCAATGATCCAAAAGTTTTGGCAGATGCATCTCGTGGTTTAGGTGAAGCAATGGTAGGAATCAACGTTGCAGATATTCCAGCACCACACCGTCTTGCTGAACGTGGTTGGTAATCTCTAATTTCTTAATGGATTGAGATCAATTGAAGAAAATTGGCGTATTAGCTTTACAAGGTGATGTTCGTGAGCATTTTTCTGCAATTGAAAATTGCGGGGCTATTGCCACTGAAGTAAAACGCCCAAGTGATCTTAAAAATTTAAATGGCTTAATCATTCCAGGCGGGGAATCAACAACAATTGCAAAATTGTTAAGAATATTCGAACTCTTCGAACCATTGCAAAAAGCATTAAGAGATGGCTTACCAGTTTATGGAAGTTGTGCTGGAATGATTTTACTTGCAAACAAAATTATCGACGGAACTTCGGACCAAGAAACTCTTGAAATAATTGATATAACAGTTAAAAGAAATGCTTTTGGCCGTCAGGTAGATTCATTTGAACAAGAGTTGCTAATTCCAGAAATCGATACCAAACCATTTAACGCGGTATTTATTCGTGCACCGTGGATTGAGCAGATCGGCGCAGATGTTAAATCACTTGCAGAGATCAAAAGTTCTGATGGATTAATGCATTCAGTTTTAGCCAGGGGAAAAAATGTACTTGTTTCTTCATTTCACCCAGAACTAACTGGTGATCTACGTGTTCATCGTTATTTTATTGATAAAATCTGTTGAATTAACTAGAGTTCGTAACAGACTAAACAAGGAGTTGAGAAATGTCGGGTCATTCCAAATGGGCGACTACCAAGCATAAGAAAGCGATCATCGACGGTCGTAGAGCAAAAACTTTTGCAAAGTTGATTAAAGGCATTGAAGTTGCGGCACGCACCGGTGGCATAGATGTAGCCGGAAACCCAACCTTGTTTGATGCAATCACAAAAGCAAAAAAGAATTCAGTCCCATCTGACAATATCGATCGCGCAATCAAACGTGGTGGTGGTCTTGAATCAGGTGGAGCAAATTGGGAAACAATTATGTATGAGGGTTACGGCCCTAACGGGGTAGCTCTATTAATTGAATGTCTTTCTGATAATCGAAACCGTGCAGCTGGTGAGGTTCGCTTAGCGGTTACTCGCAATGGTGGATCAATGGCTGATCCAGGTTCTGTTTCCTATCTATTTGGTCGCCGTGGAGTAGTTATCGTTTCAAAAAATGCTGGTGCTATTTCCGAAGATGATTTATTAGCAGTGGTTCTTGACGCTGGCGCAGAAGAGATTAACGATCTTGGTGAGACTTTTGAAATTATTAGTGATGCTTCTGCAGTAGTAAAAGTCCGGCAAGCATTGCAAGGTGCAAAGATTGATTATGAATCTGCTGATACTCCGTTCTTACCAACAATGAGCGTTGAGTTAGATGCGGATGGTGCTAACAAAGTATTTGCATTAATCGAAGCGATTGAAGATTGCGATGATGTGCAGAACGTTTTCGCCAACTTCGACGTATCTGATGAGGTCATGGCTACTCTTTAAAGCAAGCTTTTCGGCGAGGCAGCCGACCCGATCAACGCAACTCAATTAGGCTTAAGTTCATGCTGGTTCTTGGAATTGACCCTGGTTTAACTAGGTGCGGTGTTGGCGCGGTTTCCGGCGCCCCGGGCCAGGTTTTAAAGTTGGTTGATGTAGGAGTGATTCGATCCTCAGCAGAGTTGCCGGTTGAATTACGTTTGCTTGAAATATCAAATGGGTTGATTGAATGGATTGAGAAAATCAAACCAGATTCAATCGCGGTAGAGCGAGTATTTGCGCAAGCAAACAGAGCCAGTGCGATGGAGACTGCGCAAGCCGCCGGAATCGCCTTGTTGCTCGCGGCGCAACGCAACATTCCAGTTGCACTACATACGCCAACTGAAGTTAAGGCTGCAGTTACTGGTTCTGGCGTCGCTGGAAAACCACAAGTTGGTGAAATGGTAAAACGGTTATTGAAATTGGATGAGATTCCAAAACCTGCAGATTCGGCAGACGCATTAGCTCTAGCTATTTGTCACATAATTCGCGCACCGATGAAAGCTCGCATTGAAAGTGCCAGGTTGCGATGATTGCAAGTATTAGAGGAGAGGTTTTAGCGATTGTCGATAACGCGGTAATTATCGATGTTGGAGGAGTTGGAATCTCAACTTTGGTAGTTGAAAGAACATTGCAAACCTTAAGCATCGGTTCTAAAGCAACTTTGCATACCTCACTAATGGTTCGCGAGGACTCATTAACGCTTTTTGGTTTTGAAGATACCCAAGAAAGAGATCTGTTTGTACTTTTACAAACTGTTACAGGAATCGGACCACGGGTTGCGCAATCGATTTTAAATACTTTGACAGTGAGCGATTTAAGAAATGCAATTGGAAGTGAAAGCGCAGCGGCGCTTGAAAAAGTTTCTGGTTTAGGCAAAAAAGGCGCAGCGAGAATTATTCTGGAGTTAAAGGATAAAGTTTCTGGAGTGAATCAAAGAAGTATTACAGGAGATACTGCGTGGCAAAGCTCTATCAGTGCTGCTCTGTCTGGGTTGGGATTCACCGGTCGCGAAATCGATCAAGCGATTGCATCAGTGTCAGTAACTGCACTTGATCAACCGCTCGAGGAAAAACTCAGAGTTGCGTTATTGAATTTACAATCACCACAAAGTCGAGGTGGGTCACGTGGATGAGGATCAACCTTTAACTTCAGGTGCACTTCATTCGTTAGATGAAGGTATTGACGGTGCTTTAAGACCTAAATCTCTGGGTGAATTCATCGGTCAAAAAAGAGTTTGTGAACAATTGAGTTTGGTTTTGGAAGCCTCAAAGCAAAGAGGTAGCGCTGCTGATCATATTTTGCTTTCAGGACCACCAGGATTAGGTAAAACAACTCTTGCTTACATTGTTGCAACCGAGATGAATGCGCCTTTGCGAATTACAAGCGGTCCCACTTTGCAACGAGCTGGGGACCTGGCAGCGATACTTTCAACATTAACTGAGGGTGAAATTCTTTTTGTTGATGAAATACATCGGATGTCAAGACCAGCAGAAGAGATGCTCTATCTCGCTATGGAAGATTTTCGCGTAGACATAATTGTTGGTAAAGGTGCCGGCGCTGCATCAATTCCACTGGCAATACCTAAATTTACGTTGATTGGTGCAACCACTCGTGCCGGATTATTGCC
>JBILFD010000072.1:0-5344 GCA_044351765.1 Candidatus Nanopelagicaceae bacterium
TTGTTCTCTATGTTGTTGATTGCAGCGTGCACCATCCCATCGCCACCTATGACAATTACTTTGGCCTCGGGATATTTCTGAATATTCTCCTTTAGTAATAACAACGATTGATTCAGTGATGATGTTAAGATCGAAATAAAAAGTAGATCTTGGGAAATCAAATACTTTTCAATAATGGCAAGCACTTTTGCGCCTTTCCCACGACCAGATGTGGGATTGGCAAAAAGGATTAACATTTACTCTTCCTCTAATAAACTTTTTTTACGGTTTCGCCGACGATCATTTAGCATCGAAATGCCACCAGATAGGAAGTACAGAGCACAAAGTGGGAGTGCCAGCGCAAGCATTGTGATTGGATCTCCGGTAGGAGTAAAAGCTGCGGTGAATAAAAATATGCCAAAAACACTCCCCCGCCAAGGTTTCAAAATCGCCTTGCCGGTAAGCACGCCAGCTATATTCAATGCAACTAAAAATACCGGAAGTTCAAAAGCCAACCCAAAGATCAACATAATGCGCACGACAAAATCCAAATAATCATCGAACTTTATTAAGTTATCAAGTGATGTCGGAGTAAATCCCAGCAATACCTTAATTGCGAGTGGAAGAATGAGGTACCCAAGCGTTACTCCGGCAGCGAAAAATGGTGTGGCGGCAATAATAAAAAGCACTGACCATTTTTTCTCTCTCTTGTGTAAACCTGGTGCCACAAAAGCCCAAAGTTGGTATAACCAAAATGGAGCGGAGAGCATCACTCCTACTAACAAAGCCATTTTTATATGCAGGTTCAAAGGTCCTAACACACCAGATACGTATAAAGCATCACAATCAGCGATTTGGGTCGAAACTCCACAGACCGGTTTTGAAAGAGTTTTGATTAAAGTTCCGTAAGTAAACCACCCACCGACAGATCCAAGAACGATTCCACCCGCTGACAAAACGATACGCTTGCGAAACTCCTGCAAATGAGAAATTATCGACATACGATCGGTGCTCAAAGCGTGCTCGCTTTCAATTAGTTGCGAGTGAAATTTAAGAAGTAAAGAGTTGCTTAAGCTCCAGTACTTTTCTTGTCTCCATCACTATCTTCTTCTTTTGGTTTATCAGCATTTAATTCTTTAACTTCATTTTTGAAAATTTTCATGGACTTGCCGAGTGCGCGAGCCGAGTCAGGCAAGCGTTTAGCGCCAAATAGAAGTACGAGAACAATTACGAGGATTAATATGTGGCTAGGTTCTCTGAGAAACATAGATCCTCCTGGATCGATTAAATGACTTTGGCGTCCGGTGCTAAGTATAGGTTCAAGAGGAGTAATTTGCGAGTGCGGCCGCTGCCCTAGCGGCGATCTCTTGCTTCAAAAGCGCATCCTTTGGAATTCTCAAGTCGCCTCCCAAAGCCAAAACAGCCCGAATAGCCCATTCATGATTGTGCAGAATTACCGTTCCGATAAAGCCTTGGTCGGCTAAATTCCGCTCCAAATTTTGTATTCCCCATTCTTCAGCAAACCACAGAGATTTTTCATTGAGTTCCAGTTCGATGGAATTCCTTTGACTTTGTACCGATTTCGAAGGCAAATCAAATTTTGCAGCTTTTTCGTTTGTTTCTCTCACAGCATGAATACGTTCTAATTTGAATTGTCTAAAGTCTTCTGCCGCGTAGCACCAGGCATAAAGATATCGCCTGTCCGATGAGTCTTCGATGTACTCAAGTGGAGCAATCACTCTCGAGGTTAAGGCGTCGGTTGTTGGCGAATAATAATCAATTGATATCTGTAAATTCTCAATGATTGCTTTATCGATCAAGTGAATTTCTGGCAGCTTCGCCAATGTTGATACATCGATGCTAACCAGTGTATCTATCCGTTCGGAGATCTTTACCAACTTAGCAATCAAATCAACTATCTGCTCCCTGCTCTGAGTATCTACATCAAGAAGAAGAGAGTTAAGAGCAACGATTAATGCAGAACTTTCTTCGTAAGTTAGTTTGCGAGGTCTTGATAGCGGATCAGCATTTGATATTGAAATGTATCCGCCGTCGAATTCGACATCAATTAGCTCTAAGTGGCTGTAACCAGGTAATCCACAAACCCAAAGCAGATTTAAGTCTGCGATCAAATCTCGTTCACTTACACTAAATATGTCGCAAGCTTCTTGGATTGAAATACCTTGATGCGTACTCAAGAAAGGAACCATTTTTAAGATTCGAGCAAATCTACTTTCATTTCTTTTCATCGCGCACCATGCTTACTGAGCACCTCGGAAAGGCCTTGGGTGACAGATTTAACGAGAATTTCTGGTTTGATAACTTTCACATCTGGACCACACCAAAGAATGTTGTAAACCAGTAGGTCAAAATCAACATTTTCTAATTGAATTCTTTCCCATTCGGTATCACCTGAATCCAAGATTTCAAATTTACCGAGTTGTCGAATAGCGCCTCCTGAGCCCGACTTAATCAAAATCTCGGCTTTTTCAATCAAGTGCTCTGAAATATCCTTTATGTATTCATTAACATCAAAATCGGTCGAAATTTCAAAAGCGCCTTCAGATGAAATTATCTCAGGTTGGGATTGGAACCTACTTAATCTAAATCGTTTGAATTCGTTGGAGGATCTCTCCTTAGCTATCAAATACCAGTGCCCTCTTCTTGAAACGAGAGAGTAAGGAGCAACTTCGCGTTTGGTTATTACCCCATCAATCCCTTTATATTGGAATGAGATGAACTCCTTCTGATTGATCGAACTCCAGAGTGCAAAAAATATTGGCTCAGAAGTTTGAATTATCGGCATAGAAGCAAGAGGTTCTAATGGTACGTACTCGGCATTTGTGCTCTGAATTTTAAAAAGCGCATCTTGGGCTAAATTTTCTAAAGCTGCACCTCGCCAAATATTTGCAGCCACCGAAAGCCAATAGATTTCTGAAGAAGTAAAATCCGTCGTTGGCATTTCGAAGTTGACTTTTGCAATTCGATAACCGACCTCATCGTCAAAATACTTATCTTTCGCCTCGACAAGTATCTCAATATTTAAATCCCGTAGATCATCTTTATCTCGCTCAAACATTCGCTCCATAGCCTCAGGCGTGCCAGAATATCCTGCAACATTTGCGAAAATTTCTTCCTTGCCTAATGGGCGCCGAGTTTCCAACAACGCCATAGTTAGATTGATGAGTCGCTCGGCTTTATCTTTTCGGGCCGGGTTCATGTTAAGTATGTTACCGACTCCTCAGAAATTGGGTAGAATACGCAGATGAAAAATAGAATTCAGGCAAAATCTCAGGCTGCCATAGCAGCACTATTTATTTCCGGCCTCTTGCTTTCCGCATGCTCGACAACTGGAGTAAGTGAGGAACAGGCTTCATCACCAGCACCTTCGGAGTCTGCTTCTGCAAGCACACCAGCGCCGAGCGAATCTGCCACTCCGGCAGCTCCAGCAACTCCGGCATCAGCTAATCCTTGCAAGCCAACCACGGCTGTCGGTTCAACAGCCAAAGATGTAGGCGCTCCTAATGATGTCTTGCCTGCCAAGAGTTATACCTTTAATTTAAAGACAAATTGTGGAGATATTGAGATCACAGCAGATGGAGTTAAGGCGCCGATCACGGTGTCGACCCTAGCCTTTCTTGCTAAAGGTGGTTTTTACAACGGAACGATTTGTCATCGTCTAACAACCCAGGGTTTATATGTCTTGCAATGTGGAGATCCAACTGCAACTGGTGGTGGCGGACCCAACTTCACATTTAAAGATGAGAATTTGCCTGCACAAGCAGACAACAACTACCCAGCCGGTTCTGTCGCGATGGCAAATTCCGGTCCAAATACAAACGGAAGTCAATTCTTCTTGGTTTACGCTGACACAACCTTGGGTGCGAATTACACACTCTGGGGAAAGATCACCAAAGGCCTAGATATTGTTAAATCAATCGCTGAGTACGGCACTGCCGATGGAAGTGGCGACGGAGCTCCAAAAGCAACTGTAGAAATTATTAACGCCAGCGTTAAATAATCATAAGCATTACTACTAGATCAAGAGTTTAAATCTTTTCTACTCTTGATCTAGTAAATCATCTTCGTCTGGTTTAGAAGGTCTTCTTCTTTTTCGCATTGCACTGACTCCGTCGGCAACTCTTCGGCTTCTAACCAAAAAGCCAGTATGACTAATCATGCGATGCTCTGGCCGTACCGATAAAGATTCGACATGCCAAGGTCTATGCAAACTCTCCCAAGACTCTGGTTCAGTGAATAACGTATTTGCTCGCAGCGCTTCCACTAAACGGGACAGTTGCGTAGTGGTGGTTACGTACCCAATAAAAACACCACCTGGTCGCAATATTTGAGCAGTAATTTCAATGCAATCCCAAGGAGCCAACATGTCGAGCACTACACGATCAAACTTCTCATCTAGAACTGCATCTTGGAAAGAATTTATTTGCAACTCCCAAGCAGGATGAGCAGATCCAAAAAAAAGTGAAATGTTTTTTGCAGCTATTGTTCCAAAATCTTCGCGACGCTCAATGCTTAAAACTCGTCCAGAGGATCCAACTGCTCTAAGTAAAGAAATTGTTAAGGCTCCACTACCTACACCTGCCTCAAGAACATGGTCTCCGGAGTGAATATCTCCAAAAGCGATAATCTCGGCCGCGTCCTTTGGATAGACAATTGTTGCCCCGCGAGGCATTGAAAGTACAAAATCTTCCAACAAAGGTCTTTGATAAAAATAGGGCGCACCCAAAGTTGATAGCAGGATTGAACCTTCGCTTGATCCAATAATTTCATCATGTGAAATGTGACCTTTATGCCCTTGCCATGTCGCTCCGGCGGTTAAAGTGATCGTATGCAATTTTCCTTTGGCATCGGTCAATTGAATCCGCTCTCCAGCTCTCAGCGGACCACTTCTACTGCTCTCTGCAAATCCATTTTCACTCATGTGCCTATTCTAGGCTTATTGGAGATCGCAATTGTTTAGGACCTTCAAATGAGTACAAATTCAAGACGCAACACTCTCTCCCCTAGTCGTGCAAACGACTTCATGAATTGTCCTTTGCTTTATCGTTTCAGAGTCATAGACAAATTACCGGAACCTCCGAGTGCGGATGCATTAAAGGGAACATTGGTGCATTCAGTCTTGGAAGATCTATTTGGGTTAGAACGCCAAGATAGAACTCCTACTCAAGCCCACGAATCTCTTCCTTCGATTTGGGAGCAGCTAAAGGAAAAGACTCCGGGGGTCGACGAAATGTTTTTGAATGTCGATTTAGAGCAGTGGCTGATTAGTGCCCATTCGCTGATTGATAAGTATTTCGAATTAGAAGATCCTAAATCTTTCGATCCAACAGAGTTAGAAAAATTC
>JBILFD010000073.1:0-5285 GCA_044351765.1 Candidatus Nanopelagicaceae bacterium
CCATATTGTTGATAATTTCAATTTGAGCCAGGAACCAAGGATCAATAAAACTGGCTTTATGGGCTTGCTCAACCGTTGCGCCTAAAAACATTGCTTGTTGAACTGAGTGAATTCGACTCTCGGTTGCCACTCCGGCTTCGACTAACAACTCTTCTTTACTTTTGGTGATCTGATCCCAAGAAAAGGAGCTTCCCTTTTTCTCTAGTGATCTAAGAGCTTTTTGCAACGCCTCAGGAAAAGACCTTCCAATTGCCATTGCTTCACCAACGCTTTTCATCGTTGTCGTTAGGCGATTATCGGCTGCTGGGAATTTCTCAAAGTTGAAACGTGGAACTTTCACCACAACATAATCAAGCGTTGGTTCGAAAGAGGCTGGTGTCTCTTGGGTGATGTCATTTCTAATCTCATCCAAGGAGTAGCCGATGGCTAATTTCGCCGCAATCTTTGCGATAGGGAAACCGGTAGCTTTAGAAGCCAAAGCGCTAGAACGGGAGACTCTTGGATTCATCTCGATTACGACTATGCGACCATCTTTTGGGTTCACAGCAAATTGAATATTGCAGCCACCTGTATCGACGCCTACAGCTCTAATAATTCCGATCGAGAGGTCTCTCAACTTTTGATATTCAACATCGGTCAAAGTCATCGCCGGCGCAACTGTTATTGAATCTCCAGTATGAACACCCATCGGATCGAAATTCTCAATCGAACAAACTACAACCACGTTGTCTCTGTGGTCGCGCATCATCTCTAATTCAAACTCTTTCCATCCCAGAATTGATTCTTCAATTAAAACCTCAGTCGTCGGGCTATATCGCAAGCCCGCACCGGCTATTTCCGTTAACTCATTTTTTGTATATGCGATCCCAGAACCCAATCCACCCATAGTGAATGAAGGCCTAACCACGACTGGATAATTAAACTTTTCAGCAGCTGTATAGCAATCTTCAATCGAATGACAGATCATTGATCCAGCGGATTCACCACCAATAGAAGCGACTATCTCTTTAAATAATTGTCGGTCCTCGCCTCTTCTAATGGCATCTACATTTGCACCAATTAAACGAGTCTTATACTTTTTTAATATTCCAGCATCATGTAAAGCGATCGCTGCGTTCAGTGCTGTTTGACCACCTAGCGTTGCCAGAATCGCATCTGGCCGTTCTTTGGCAATAACTTTCTCGACAAACTCAGGTGTGATTGGTTCAATATAAGTTGCATCTGCAAATTCCGGATCAGTCATGATTGTCGCGGGATTAGAGTTGATCAAAATTACTCTGATGCCTTCGGCTTGTAGAACCCGACATGCTTGAGTGCCTGAATAATCAAATTCACACGCTTGACCAATAACGATTGGACCAGATCCAATAACTAGAACACTTTTAATCTCATTTAGCCGAGGCATTGACTCCCCCTTTCATCAAATCAACAAATCGATCAAACAAATAACCGGCATCATGTGGTCCGGCAGCAGCCTCTGGGTGGTACTGCACACTAAATGCAGGGCGATCGAGCAAGGCCAATCCCTCAACAACTCCATCGTTTAAGCAAATATGGGTTACTTCACCTTTTCCGTAGACCGTGTCGAAAGTTCCTTCGACAGGTGCTTGAACTGCAAAACCATGATTGTGCGCAGTTATCTCAACCTTATTTGTAGTCTTATCCATAACTGGTTGATTAATGCCACGATGTCCATAACGTAATTTATAGGTTTCAAAACCTAAAGCTCGTCCAAATACTTGGTGACCAAAACAAATTCCGAAAATTGGAACCTCTTTTAACAGTAGTTCACGTACTAGTGAAACTACCTCCACCATCGTTGATGGATCGCCGGGACCATTTGAGAGAAATACACCATCCGGAGAAATTTCCAATAACTCTTCAATCGTCGCATCTTGTGGAAAGACATGAACTTCGATTCCGCGCTCTGACATTAACCGAGGTGTGGCGGCCTTAATTCCTAGATCTATAGCAGCAACTTTAAATAACTTCTTTCCTTTCGCAGGGACTATGTATTTTTTCTCAGTCGTAACTTCTGAAGATAATTGCGAACCACTCATCTCTGGAGATTTACGAACGCGCTTGACCATCTCTTCTCTAGTTAGATCTAGATTAGAAAAAATCCCAACCCGCATAACGCCACATTCACGTAGATGACGAGTGATCGCTCTAGTGTCGACGTTGCAGATACCTACTACTCCTTGTTGGATGAGATCATCTTCCAATGAACGTTCTGCTCGCCAATTTGAAACTATTGGTGAAGGATCTCTGACCACAAAGCCAGAAACCCAAATCTTGCGAGATTCTTCATCGGTTTTATTCATTCCGGTGTTGCCAATATGAGGTGCAGTCATAATTACCACTTGACGGTGGTACGAAGGATCGGTCAATGTTTCCTGATAGCCAGTCATCCCGGTTGAGAAAACCGCCTCACCATAGGTTTCACCATCGCTACCCCAAGATTCACCTTCAAAAATCTTTCCATCATCTAAAACAAAGAATGCATTTCCCATTAGCGTGCGACCATTTCAGTTGAAATCATTGTTGGCTTACCTTGAAAAAACACATGCCTTACTTCTCCAGGAAGTTCTATTCCTACAAATGGAGTGTTCTTACTTTTAGAAATCTGTTCTTCTGCAACAACAACTTTGCTCTTACTTGGATCATAAATGCAGATATTTGCAGGTGCTCCAACCGCTAAAGCAATTCCTTGCCCTTTAGTTCTTCCGATTTTTGCTGGAGTAATTGACATCCGATCAGCAACTTGAGACCAATTGAGTAATCCGGTATCAACCATAGTTTTTTGGACTACCGACAACGCTGTCTCTAGACCGATCATTCCATTGGCCGCTCCGGCCCATTCACATTCCTTATCCTCTGCGGGATGCGGAGCGTGGTCTGTGGCGACGATATCAATCGTGCCATCAGCTAATCCCATCCGAAGCGCTGCAATATCTTCATTGCTACGCAAAGGTGGATTAACTTTGAATTTTGGATCGTAACTTTCTACAAGTTCATCAGATAAAAGCAGATGATGCGGCGTCACCTCAGCCGTGACATCGATACCGCGAGATTTTGCCCACCGGATAATGTCAACACTTCCTGCTGTCGAGACATGGCAGATGTGCAATCTGGATTTAACATGTGATGCAAGTAAAACATCGCGCGCAATTATTCCTTCTTCTGCAACCGCTGGCCATCCTCGCAATCCCAATCTTGCCGAAACACTTCCTTCATTCATTTGTGCATTTACAGTTAACTTTGGATCTTGTGCATGTTGAGCAACTACCCCATCAAACTGGCGCACATACTCAAGTGCTCGGCGCATCATCTGCGAATCACTCACGCATTTTCCATCATCACTAAAAACTCTTACTTGGGCGGCCGAATGCGCCATGGCCCCTAATTCAGCCATGCTTTCGCCGGCTAAATCTTTAGTGACTGCACCTACAGCAAAAACCTCGCACCAACCAGCTTCCTTACCTAAACGCACAACCTGTTCGACTACCCCTGCGGTATCTGCCACTGGGTCAGTGTTTGCCATGGCAAAGACTGCGGTGTATCCACCCCGAGCAGCAGCGCGCGTTCCAGTTAAAACTGTTTCTGCATCTTCACGTCCGGGCTCCCGGAGATGGGTATGAAGATCTACCAAACCAGGTAACGCAACGCAACCGGATCCATCCAAGATATTTTCATAACTCTTGGTTGCTTTTTTCGAGAGCTCCGTAATGACGCCATCTGCGATACCGATATCAACCTTTTCGCCGTTTGCTAGTTCAACATCTTTGATTAAGTAAGTACTCATGAGCCAACTCCAATATTTCCACCGAGAAGTAAGTAAAGAACTGCCATACGCACGCTGACTCCGTTTGCAACTTGTTCCAAGATGACTGATTGCACTCCATCAGCGCACTCGGCAGAGATCTCTAAACCTCTGTTCATAGGACCTGGATGTAAAATCAGTGCTCCTTTTTGTAACAAATTCATCCGATCTAGATTTAGCCCAAACAACCTTGAATACTCCCTTGTTGATGGGAAAAAGGAGTTTTGCATTCGCTCACTTTGGACGCGAAGCATCATCACGGCATCGACTTCAGGCAAGACTTCATCAATCGCATAAGAAACTTGCACTGGCCAACTTTCAACACCCACAGGAATCAAAGTTGGAGGGGCAACCAAAGTTACTTTTGCGCCAAGGAGTGTGAGAAGCAGTACGTTGCTCCGAGCAACTCTTGAATGCAAGACATCACCAACGATTGCAATGTGTTTTCCATTTAGGTCGCTGCCAACACTGCCTAGATGACGTCTAATCGTGAAAGCATCTAATAACGCTTGAGTGGGATGTTCATGTGTGCCATCGCCAGCATTAATCACAACTCCATTTGTCCATCCAGCAAGTCGATTTGCCGCACCGGATTCTGGATGTCGTAGAACCACCGCATCAGCGCCCATTGCTTGCAACGTTAGCGCTGTATCTTTCAGTGATTCACCTTTGCTAACACTTGAACCTTTTGCGGAGAAATTAATAACATCTGCCGACAAACGTTTAGCCGCTGCTTCAAAAGAGATTCGAGTTCTAGTTGAATCCTCATAAAATAAGTTGACGATAGTTCGACCACGAAGTGTTGGTAATTTCTTAATTGGTGCATCAGAGATCTTGGCTAATTCTTCTGCAGTATCCAAGATCAACAATGCTTGGTCATGATTCAAATCGCCAATTGATAATAAGTGACGCGGCAACTCAGTAACTACCTCAGGACTCATTTGTACCTGCAATCACAATTTGATCAATCTCATCGATTTCACTTATTGAGACTCGAACAATCTCATCTGCTGATGTGGGTAGGTTCTTGCCCACATAATCTGCGCGGATCGGTAGTTGGCGATGGCCACGGTCCACAAGTACCGCAAGTTGTACTTGCGCTGGTCGACCAATTTCGCCAAGTGCATCGAGTGCCGCCCTGATTGTTCGACCAGAGAAAAGCACGTCATCTACTAAGACCACAATTTTGTCTTCCACACCACCAGACGGAATTACTGTTGGTGTTAGTGCACGAGGTGGTCTGGACCGCAGATCATCTCGGTGCAAGGTGATATCTAAAACGCCATTAGGGATTTCACGTTTATCTATGGATCCGATGATTTTGGCTAACCGGCCCGCCAGATAGGCGCCACGTGTTGGTATGCCAAGTAAAAGTAAATTCTCAGAACCGCGATTTTTTTCAATAATTTCATGGGCAATACGAGTTAACGCCCGGGAGATATCTCCCTCTTCTAAAACCGTT
>JBILFD010000074.1:0-5200 GCA_044351765.1 Candidatus Nanopelagicaceae bacterium
CTATCGGCACTGCTGTCACCATCGATTGCGGCACTTTGCCAAACCTGAGAAATTTTCCTTCCATCATCTGCAATCGCGTTATCCCATATCTCCCACAAAACATTTTCACTTTGTGCTGCTTTTCGATTTGCGGCTTTGATCGAAACAGCAATTAAATCTGAAATTCGTTTAGCTGCCGCGAATTCATTCCAATCAAAATCTGCCATTGGAGTCAGTAATAAGTCACGTAATATTTCATGAGTATTTTGTTGGGTTTCACCAACATCACTACTGTCAATATCTCGCATCTTTAACAAGGTGTAACGCATTCTCCGCAAAGTGAGTGGGTCACCTCCTGCAAATGGCGATAGCAAAAGAGATTCAACATTTTCTGGAGTTAATATCTCGCGGCGCCGTTCGTCAGAGTGGGCTAGGCCAACTCTTGCAATCAAAATCATTGGCGAAATCGCACTTTGCAAAATCAACGGTATCGAATTCGAATCTTGGGCTACGGGGATCCCTAAAGCACCTAAAGTTCTTCGTAAGGTTGCAGTTCTTGCGCCAGGTGAGCGCAGAATAATTGCCATTTTGTTATAAGGAATTCCTGCTCCCAAGTGCAGTGAATGGAAATGATGGGCAATAAAACGGGCCTCTTCATGTGCCGTCTCTAAACGCGCCGTTAAAATCTCGCCATTCTCGTGCTTATCTACTTTGCCTTCTGTGCCTTCTGTGTTTCGCGCAATTTCCTTGCTGTTTTCAGAAGCACAGATTCGCTCGCGGTGATTGATGATTCTGGAATATCTAAAACTTTTAGCAATTGAAACTGTTAAATCATTTAACTCCAAAGATGAACGGTAATTATTGAGCAAATAGATAGTTTTCGCCGGATTACCATTTGAATCTGCAAATGAATCAGCCGCTCGCGAAACTCCTTCAGGATCTGCTCCCCTAAATCTTCCAACCGCTGAATCTGGATCTGCAAATAATGTTAACTCCTGGGCCGAAATTAATTTTATTAAGGCTCGGTGTGCTGGATCGCTTTCTTGGTATTCATCGACCAAGATGACTTTGTATTTATCACGCAACTCTTGATGTAACAGTTCATCTCTACTAATTAAATTGATCGCATTAATAATCAACTCGCTTGGATCTAATTTGTAATCTTCATCAATAGTTCTACTTTGTGTATATTCCAAATAAAATTTGCTTGCTGGTAACCACAATGGAAAATTCTCACGTGTGCTTAATTGTGCTAACTGATCAGTAGTTATTCCACGCTCTGTTGCGCGCATAATCAAATCTCGCATTTCGCGGGCAAATGCAGCAGTCTTAACAGCAGCTAATAATTCTTCTGGCCAATCAGCTGCATTTGAAATCGCGGAAGGGTCTAATAATTCTCTGATGTAAAAGTCTTGTTCTGCGCCTGATAAAAGTGTTGGTGGTTTTTTTCCATTTTGCGCTGCGTGAGCTCTTAGTAATCCATACGCAAATGCCGGAATTGTTTTAACGATTGCTCCATTTATACTTTTAGGAATCTGAGAAACAATTGCGTCATTTAATTCAGTCGCTCTTTCCCGATCAAAAGTCAGTAATAAAATTTGATTTGGATCAATGCCTTCCTCAATATAAGACAAGGCCCGCTCGACCATTAATGCACTTTTGCCAGTGCCGGGACCACCTATAACAAGCAGTGGTGTGCCGCGATGAGTAACTACAGATTTTTGCTCATCTGATAATTCCAACCGCTGACCCAGGTTGATGCCCGGTTCGCGAATTAGTTTTAAATTGGCCACTGGCTTATTCAAGCCGAGCCACCTGACAGTGGTGGCCATAGGCGCGTTTTAGCATCATGCCTATCCAGAACTACCTTCGGAATCAGTGAAAATCAAGCGTGATTCGGCGATCAGAGCTATTGGGATAGCCCCGATTCGTCGATTCGCCTCTAACTCAAAAATTATTGAGTACTTAAGCCTTAATCCCGCTTTTTAGCGCGTGCAGTAAGTCGGCCTCGCTCATTTTGATCAAAGATAACTTTGCGGATTCGAACTGTTGCCGGTGTAACTTCAACGCACTCATCTTCACGGCAAAATTCAAGAGCTTGTTCAAGATTTAAATGCTTAGGTGGAACTAGACGTTCTGCATCGTCAGATCCAGATGCACGCATGTTTGTTAACTTCTTTTCACGAACTGCGTTGACATCCATATCTTCATTTCGTGCATTCTCGCCAACAATCATTCCTTCATAAACTTCAGAACCTGGCTCAACAAATATTGTTCCGCGCTCTTGTAATGATGAAAGTGCATAAGAGGTAACCATTCCACGTCGGTCAGCAACTAATGAACCAGTTGGCCGTGTGCGAATTTCGCCTTGCCATGGTTCGTAACCATCAAAGACGTGGTGCAAAAGTCCGGTACCACGAGTTTCAGTTAGGAATTCAGTACGGAAACCAATTAATCCACGTGATGGAACTGAGAAATCAAGACGAATCCATCCAGTTCCGTGATTTGTCATCTGCTCCATACGGCCTTTTCGGCTAGCCATTAATTGGGTGATAACTCCAAGGAACTCTTCTGGAACATCAATTGTTAAGCGCTCCATCGGTTCGTGCAATTTTCCATCAATTGTTTTGGTAACAACTTGTGGCTTACCAACTGTTAATTCGAAACCTTCACGTCGCATGATTTCAACTAACACTGCAAGCTGTAATTCACCACGACCTTGAACTTCCCATGCATCTGGACGCTCTGTTGGAAGCAATCGCAACGAAACATTTCCAATTAACTCTGCATCAAGTCTGTTTTTTACCAAACGAGCAGTTAATTTCTTACCGCTTTGTCCAGCAAGTGGTGAAATATTGATTCCGATAGTCATCGAAATACTTGGCTCATCTACAGTAATTAATGGAAGTGCAATTGGATGTTCTGGATCAGTTAAAGATTCGCCAATTGTAATTGTTTCAAAACCAGCCACGGCAATAATGTCGCCAGGACCAGCTTTCTCAACAGGTACTCGATCTAAACCATTGTTCATTAGCAATTCAACAACTTTTGCGCGTTCAACACTTCCATCAACTTTAATCCAAGCAACTTGTTGTCCTTTATTGATCTCGCCTTGGTGAATACGGCAGATCGCTAGACGTCCCAAGTATGGAGAGGCATCAAGGTTTGTAACTTGTGCTTGAAGTGGAGCGCCTTCGTTATAACTAGGTGCTGGAATAGTTGCGTAAATTGTTTCGAACAATGCATCCAAGTTTTCATCTTCTGGCATGCCGCCATTTTCAGGGCGTGCAGTTCCCGCGCGACCAGCTTTTGCACATGCATAAATAATTGGGAAATCAATCTGCTTCTCAGTTGCATCAAGATCTAAGAAGAGTTCATAAGTTTCATCTACAACTTCGGCAATACGTGCATCTGGACGATCTACCTTGTTAATAACCAAAATAACTGGAAGGTTTTTTGAAAGTGCTTTACGAAGTACGAAACGTGTTTGAGGTAGTGGGCCTTCAGATGCATCTACAAGAAGTAGAACTCCGTTAACCATTTCAAGACCGCGCTCAACTTCGCCACCGAAATCTGCGTGGCCTGGAGTGTCAATAATATTAATAGTGCGATCACCACGTTTGATTGCCGTGTTTTTCGCGAGAATGGTGATTCCCTTTTCGCGCTCTAGATCCATCGAGTCCATGACTCGGTCATCACCCTCGGTCTGCTCCTTGTATGAAGCAAAAGCGCCGGATTGCCAAAGCATCGCGTCAACGAGCGTGGTCTTTCCATGATCGACGTGGGCGATGATGGCGATATTACGTAAGTCGTCGCGTAACTTCACAGGTCTGCTCGTTTCTCTTCTCGGTTGATATACCTAGTTATGTCTAGATATATAAATTGGTGTTAAACGTTAAATCTAAACTCGACGACATCGCCGTCGGCCATTACATACTCTTTACCTTCCATCCGAACTTTGCCGCGCGAGCGTGCCTCAGCCATAGTTCCTGCGGAAATTAAATCAGTAAAAGAGACGATTTCGGCTTTAATAAAGCCTTTTTGGAAATCTGTATGAATCACACCTGCAGCAATTGGAGCCGTATCACCTTTGTGGATTGTCCATGCTCTGGCTTCTTTTGGTCCAGCAGTTAAATAAGTTTGCAATCCAAGAGTCTCAAATCCAACACGTGCAAGTGTTGCTAAACCAGGCTCTTCCATTCCGATACTTTGCAAAAGTTCGAGTGCATCTGCTTCATCTAATTCTGCTAACTCTGCTTCAGTTTTTGCATCTAAGAAAATTGCTTCACTAGGTGCGATCATTGCTTGTAATTTTTTCTTCAACTCTGCATCACCAAGTTCTGCAGCATCAACATTGAATACATAAAGGAATGGTTTGGCTGTTAACAATTGTAATGGACGTAATGCTTCTTGATCTAAATTACTCGCTGAAATTAATTTCCCAGCCCCTAAAAGTTCTTGGGCTTTTTTTGCTTCTTCTAATTCAACAATTTTTTCTTTTTGTAAACGAACTTCTTTTTCTAATCTTGGAATTGCTTTCTCAAGAGTTTGTAAATCGGCGAGCGCAAGTTCGGTGTTGATAGTTTCGATATCCGAAATTGGATCAACTCGACCATCCACGTGTACAACATCGCCATCACTGAAAACTCGAACAACTTGGCAGATCGCATCTGCTTCTCGGATATTGGCAAGAAACTTATTACCAAGTCCGGCACCTTCTGAAGCACCTTTTACAATGCCGGCAATATCAACAAATGAGACAGCTGCTGGAATTAATTTCTCAGAGCTAAAAACTGTGGCCAACTGCGCCAAACGCGCATCTGGAACACCAACTACCCCAACATTGGGTTCGATCGTGGCGAACGGGTAATTTGCCGCCAGGACCTGATTTTTGGTGAGCGCATTAAAAAGGGTCGACTTACCCACATTTGGCAGACCGACGATTCCGATAGATAGGCTCACGAGGAGTAGAGCCTACGGGGCTTTGTCACCCCTTCCTGCCACGATGTGCTCATGGAGCTTTGGTTATCACTGATCGTCCTTCTCATTGGGCTGGCCTTGGGCGGCGCCCTGGGCTATTTATTGGCCCAGCGCAGACAAGGATCTGGAAGTGCCGGCGGCCTAACCCCAGCCGAAGCCAGCGCATTAAATGGTCAACTTGAACTTTTGCAATCCCAAAACAAACAGTTGCAAGGCGAAGGTGAACGAGCAATCCGTTTAG
>JBILFD010000076.1:0-5129 GCA_044351765.1 Candidatus Nanopelagicaceae bacterium
AGCTGCATTTGCGCTTAAAGAACTTCTTGTTGACAAACGAGCAGAGTTAGAAATCTCTCTTGTTGACGAGGCCGAAATGACTCGGCTTCATGAAGAGTGGATGGATGAAGCAGGACCAACAGATGTTTTATCTTTTCCAATGGATGAGTTGCGACCAAATGAACTTTCCGAAAATGACGAAGTACCAGTTGTTCTGGGGGATGTAGTCATCTGTCCTGATGTGGCCCGTAAACAAGGAGATGCTGCAGGCCATGGAATGGAACAGGAATTAAGGATTTTGCTAGTCCATGGAATCTTGCATCTGCTGGGCTTTGACCACTTAGAACCAGAAGAGGAAGCCGAAATGTTTGCACTTCAAGGCAAGATAGTTAAAGATTGGTCGAAATGAACGCCTTTAACTTCGCGATTATTGTCTTGCTATTAGGTTTTGCTGGATTTCTAGCAGGAACAGAAGCAAGCCTAAATTCAATCTCTCGAATTGCGGTAGAGGAATTAGTTAATTCAAAAAAACGCGGCAGTGCTTGGCTCCTTAAAGTTACCTCAAACAGAGTTAAATATTTGAATGTTGTTTTATTAGTACGTAAAGCTTGCGAGTTAGCAGCGACTGCAATCGTGGCAACTATCGCACTTGATTCATTTACTGATCGTCGGGTTGCACTTTCCGTAACAGTTCTTGGAATGTTAATAGTTTCATATGTATTAGTAGGAGTTGGTCCACGCACTCTCGGAAGACAGCATCCGATCAAGTGGGCTCGTCCCGGCGCAATTGTTGCTGGAGCCCTTGCGGTAGTTCTCTCTCCAGTTACAAGATTGTTGATTGCGATCGGAAATGCGATCACTCCAGGAAAAGGTTTCAGGGGCGGACCGTTTACGACAGAAGCCGAGTTTCGCGATTTAGTTAATCAAGCGCGTGAGCAAGGTTTTGTAGAGGATGACGAGCACGAAATGATTCACTCTGTTTTTGAATTGGGTGACACGTTAGTGCGCGAAGTGATGGTTCCACGTACTGAAATGGTTTACATCGAGCGAGATAAGAGTTTGCGTCAAGCACTTTCTCTTGCGCTGAGGTCAGGATATTCACGGATTCCGGTAATTGGGGATGATTTAGATGAAATTATTGGTATTGCTTACATTAAAGATTTAGCTAAACGTACTCATGATTTTAGAGAAGCCGAGCAAACAGAAAAAGTTGAAGAGTTAATGCGACCAGCAACTTTTGTACCTGAGAATAAAATGGCGGATGAATTATTACGTGAGATGCAATCTCATCAAATCCATCTGGCGATTGTGGTCGATGAGTACGGTGGGACTGCAGGGCTAATTACTATTGAAGATATTCTTGAAGAAATTGTGGGCGAAATTGCTGATGAATATGACGATGAAGAAGAAGTTTTGGAGTGGATTGGTGAAGGAAATAGAAAAGTCAGAATTCAGGCAAGATTGCACCTAGATGATTTGGAACGAGAACTTGATATTGAATTCGACGAAGAAGATAAAGAGTCAGTAGACACAATTGGTGGATTGATGGGAAAGCATTTAGGTCAGGTGCCAATTCCAGGCAGTGAAATCACAATTGGAAAGTGGCGCTATACCGCTGAAAGGCCAATCGGTCGGCGTAAACGAATCGGCAGTATCTTGCTTGAACTTGTAGACGAAGAAATATCAGATTCAGTAAGCGATGCAAAAAATGACGTTTAGCAACCCTGAAGATGAAAAGTTATTAACACTCGCTAAAGCAACTGCAGCACGAGTAAGTGCAACACAGGGAGCGGCTGTTCGAGATGAGACTGGCAGAACTTATGCTGCGGCTTCAGTTAAGTTAGATTCAATAACTTTAGATGCACTGGAACTTGCATTAGGTATGGCACTTTCAAGCGGAGCGATCGCCATCGAAGCAGCAATAACTTTTGGAAGTGAGCCAATTGCACGGGCGCGATTGGCTGTTCGCGAGATTTCACCATCAGCCTTGCTTGCTAGTGTTGATCAAGATGGGAAAATCAGTACCTTTTAAATGACTTGAATGAGTTGAACGATTGAGATAAACGACCTCGGCTATAGAACTGACCCGATAAGATTCCCACATGCGTATCGCCCGATTTTCACCAGCTAAAGAGATTTCAGTATCTCCGCTTTATGGTGTTATTGATGAAAATCAAATGATCTCAGTATTGGTCGGGGATCCAATATATGCACCAATTACATTTACGGGCGAGAAATTAAATTTGGCAGATGTAAAACTATTGGCACCGGTTATTCCACGAAGCAAAGTTGTCTGTGTTGGAAAAAATTATGCAGATCATGCGGCTGAGATGAATAGTGAAGTGCCAAAAGAGCCAGTGCTATTTCTTAAACCTAACACTTCAGTAATCGGCCCAGATGATGCAATTGTTTGGCCGGCTATGAGTGAGCGCGTGGACCATGAAGTCGAACTTGCTATTGTTATTGGAAAAGTTTGCAAAGATGTAAAAAAAGAGAATGCAAAAGATGTAATTTTTGGTTACACAATTGCAAATGATGTGACTGCGCGAGATTTACAGAAAGTAGATGGACAATGGAGTCGCGCAAAAGGGTTTGACACTTTTTGCCCACTTGGACCTTGGATAGAGACTGAATTAGATACGAGTGATTTGAAGTTAACTGCAGAGGTAAATGGAGAAGTGCGTCAATCTGGAACTACGGCAGATATGATTTTTGATATTCCAACAATCATTGCATTTGTGACTCAGGTCTATACCTTGCTTCCAGGGGATGTAATTTTGACTGGAACACCAGCAGGAATCGGTCCAATGCCTGAAGGTTCGGTAACTACGCTTACAATTGCGGGTATCGGAACATTAAGTAACCCAATTGTTAAGAGATCTAAAAAGTGAGAATCGAGTGAGCGCCGATGAGTAATAGAAACGATCGGCCAGTAAAAGTTCGGTTTGCTCCATCTCCAACAGGCGATCTACATGTGGGCAATATTCGCACTGCACTATTTGATTGGGCCTTTGCGCGCCACACAGGTGGAATTTTTCTCTTCCGTATCGAAGATACTGATCGTTTGCGCGTCACGGATGAATACATCGCCGCCGCAATCGACACCTTGAAATGGTTGGGACTTGATTGGGATGAGGGCCCTGAAGTTGGTGGCCCAAATGGTCCTTATTTGCAATCACAGCGCCTAGATATCTATGCCGAATGGGCTGCTAAATTTTTAGCACAGGGCGATGCTTATCACTGCTACTGCTCTTCGGATGAGTTGGAAGCTAGTCGAGAAGCACAAAAGAGTGCCGGAACGGCGCCAGGTTACGATGGAAAATGCCGCGATCTAACAGCAGATCAAGTTGCTAAATATAAAGGCGCTGGACGCGAACCAGTATTACGGATGCGGATGCCCAACGGTTCTACAACTTTTACGGATGTAATCCGTGGTGAATTAACTTTTGAGCATGAGTTTGTGCCAGATTTCGTATTAGTCCGTGCGGATGGATCTCCGCTCTATACATTGGCAGTTGCTGTTGATGATGTATTGATGAAAGTAACTCACGTTCTTCGCGGTGAAGATTTGCTTTCATCTACCCCAAGACAGATTCGGGTTTATCAAGCGATGGGTGTTCCAGAATCTGAGTATCCATTTTTTGCGCACCTTCCATTTGTGATGGGACAAGATAACGCGAAGCTTTCAAAACGAAATGGCGAAACGTCAATTGCCTGGTATCGCGAAATGGGATTCTTACCTGAAGCAATTTGTAATTATTTGGCATTACTTGGTTGGTCACCTGGTGACGACCGTGAAAATGTCACCATGCAAGAGATTGCCGATTTATTTACTGTCGAAAGAGTTAATTCATCACCTGCCAGATTTGATATGAAAAAGCTGGAAGCAATTAACGGAGATAAGATTCGCGAGTTAACTCTTGATGATTTCTTGAAGCGTGCTCTTCCGTTCTTGATCAAGGACCAAGTAATAAAAGGTGATGCGAAGGAAATCGAGATTGTTAAAGCCGCTCTACCAATTATTCAAGAGCGGATAGTTACTCTCTCAGAAATTCCAGCGATGTTGAAATTCTTATTTGTTACAAATTTTGAAGTTGAAGCGGAATCACTCCCAAAGATTGCAGATGAGAGCGCGCAATTAATACTAAAGCGAGCACTAACTGATCTTTCTAATTTGAATGAGTGGAGTCATGCGGGAATCGAAGCGGTGCTACGTGCATCCTTGATCGAAGAGTTAGGTTTAAAACCAAGAATCGCATTCACTGCACTTCGGATTGCTACGACAGGCAGCACCATCTCTCCACCTTTATTTGAATCGATGGAGTTACTTGGCAAAGATGTGGTTTTGGCACGGATCCAAGGTTGCTTGCTGGGGTAGTGGGGTTCTAACTCAGGTCAGTAATCGCCTGAACTTTGTGAGGTATTCTTACGCCCTGAACGTGGTTGAAGTTGAATTGGCTTCCACTACAGCCAAAATGATTGGGGTATGGGGTAATTGGCAGCCCTGCTGATTCTGGTTCAGTAAGTCTAGGTTCGAGTCCTGGTACCCCAGCGATCTATACTTAACATAACAACTAAATAAGTTTGGCCCCGTCGTCTAGCGGCCTAGGACTCTGGCTTCTCAAGCCAGCTACGAGGGTTCGAATCCCTTCGGGGCTACACAGATTAATATTGATAATTCTTCATACAAATCCTTGAATGCACCAACTCCGCCAGATAGGCTCGCCGATATCCATTTGATATCTAGCAAACAGGAGTCCCACTTTGAAAATCACCGGTTACGAACTTTTCTTTGTTGCACCACGTTGGCTCTTTCTAAAGATTGAAACTGATGAGGGAATAACAGGGTGGGGCGAGCCGGTCCTAGAAGCTAAAGCGTTAACTGTTGCTGCTTGCGTGGATGAAATGATGGACCACATTATGGGTCGCGACCCAATGCAGATCGAACGTCATTGGCAGCGAATGATGAAAGGCGGTTTTTACCGCGGCGGATCGATTCTTAACTCAGCAGTTGCTGGTATCGATCAAGCACTTTGGGATATCACTGGTAAAAAACTAGGCGTTCCAGTTCATCAATTGCTTGGTGGAGCAGTCCGTGACCGCGTTCGTATTTACGGTCATATTGGTGGCCAGACGCCTCGCGATGCTTA
>JBILFD010000077.1:0-5113 GCA_044351765.1 Candidatus Nanopelagicaceae bacterium
ACTTGGAATTACATTACGTGAATTGCTTGATCTTGCTGGCGGAATCCGCAATGGAAATAAAATTAAATTCTGGACACCTGGAGGATCTTCAACTCCAATTTTTACTGATGCACATTTGGATATTCCACTTGATTATGAATCTGTATCTGCAGCAGGTTCAATGCTTGGAACAAAGGCATTACAAATTTTTGATGAAACAACTTGCATTTTGAGAGCTGTATTACGCTGGACCGAGTTTTATAAGCACGAATCCTGTGGCAAATGCACACCATGCCGCGAAGGCACTTGGTGGCTTGTCCAAATGTTGCGTGATCTTGAAAATGGAATCGGAACTGAAACTGATCTTGTGAAATTGTTAGATGTCTGCGACAACATCGGTGGTCGTTCATTCTGCGCACTAGCAGATGGAGCAATTGCGCCGATTATTTCTTCATTGAAATATTTCCGTGATGATTATTTGGCACACTTCAAAAATGGTGGATGTCCAATTGATCCGGTCGCTTCAACTTTATTTGCAACTTCAAAGGCAGGTGCTTAATGACAACCGTTGATCCAGGTCGCACAGAAGCAGCAGTTACACCTGTTGAGCAAATTAATTTGATTATTGATGGATTTGAAGTAACTGTTCCTAAGGGCACATTAGTTATCCGCGCCGCAGAACAACTTGGAATTCAAATTCCACGTTTTTGCGATCATCCACTTCTAGCTCCTGTCGGAGCTTGTCGTCAATGTCTGGTTGATATTGAAATTAATGGTCGGGCTTTTCCAAAGCCACAAGCTTCTTGCACAATTCCGGTAGAAAACGGAATGATTGTAAAAACTCAATTAACTTCTGAAGTTGCTCAAAAAGCCCAAGAAGGCGTGATGGAACTCTTGCTAGTTAACCATCCTCTTGATTGCCCAGTTTGCGATAAAGGTGGAGAGTGCCCTTTACAAAATCAAGCTATGAGCAACGGCCAAAGTGAATCAAGATTTGAAGGAACAAAGCGAACATTTGAAAAGCCAGTAAATATCTCATCACAAGTATTGCTAGACAGAGAACGTTGCATCCTGTGCGCACGTTGTACACGTTTTTCAGAAGAGATTGCCGGAGACCCTTTCATCTCTCTAAATGAAAGAGGAGCACTGCAACAAGTTGGTATCTATGAAAAAGACCCATTTGAATCTTACTTTTCAGGAAATACAGTGCAGATATGTCCAGTTGGTGCATTAACAGGTTCTGCTTATCGTTTCCGCTCGCGTCCCTTTGACTTAGTTTCGACACCAAGTGTTTGCGAACATTGCGCATCAGGTTGTTCGCTGCGTACAGATGTGCGTAGAAACAAAACTCTGCGCAGACTTGCTGGCGATGACACAAATGTAAATGAAGAGTGGAATTGCGACAAAGGACGTTGGGCATTCCAATACACAATGGCTAAAGATCGAATTGCAAACCCATTAATCCGGGAAAATGGTCAATTACGAGAAGCATCATGGCCAGAAGCACTAGCTGTTGCTGCTGCGGGATTAAAAGGCAAGCGTGCTGGCGTACTAGTTGGTGGACGCTCTACCGTTGAAGATGCTTATGGCTATTCAAAGTTTGCCCGAGTTGCTCTCAATACTAATGACATTGATTTCCGTTCTCGTCCACATTCCCAAGAAGAAGCCGATTTCTTAGCGGCTCATGTAGTTGGATCAAAAGTAAATTACCAAGATATTGATTCGGCGGATCATGTTGTTCTCGTAGGCTTTGAACCTGAAGAAGAGTCACCAATTATTTTCTTGCGAATTAGAAAGCAAGTTCGTAAGCGAGCACTTGAAGTTACGGCAATTACTCCATACCAATCACGAGGCTTTAAGAAGTTAAATGCAAAATCTTTGTTAACCGTACCGGGTCAAGAAGCTGCGGCGCTAAATGCTTTATCACTAACAAATAAATCAATAATTATTTCTGGAGAACGCTTAGCAGAATCTGCTGGCGGATTATCGGCAGTTGTGCAATTAGCAAATAAGAGTGGAGCAAAAATTGCTTGGGTTCCACGACGTGCTGGTGAGCGTGGAGCTATTGAAGTTGGCGCAATTGGAAACTTGTTGCCAGGCGGTCGCTTAGTAAGTGACGCGACTGCTCGAGTAGATCTTGCTGCTGCATGGGGAGTTGAATCCCTACCTACGGAAATTGGGAAAAGTGCAGATCAAATTTTGACAGCAGCAAATTCAGGAGAGTTAGAAGCTTTAGTAATTGGTGGCGTTGATCCTTACGATATGCAACAACCATCGGTTAGCGCTTTGGAAAAGAGTTTTGTTGTTTCTCTTGAGATGCGCCCAAGCGCTATTACAGAGTTTGCAGATGTGATTTTCCCAATTGCTGCTGTAACTGAAAAGTCTGGTTCATTTATGAGTTGGGCCGGAACATCCCGTTCATTTGAAAAAGCAGCTCCAGATGCCCAACATCGAAGTGATGCTTACGTGCTATCACTATTGTCAGATGCGATGGGAACTCCAATTAATTTAACTGGTTCAAAAGCTGCGGCAAAAGAATTTGCAGCTGTCGGCACTTGGGACGGAGCAAGAACTACATTTACGGCAACACAAGGTAAAAATGTTCAAGAAGGAACAATTCTTGCGACCTGGCGCCACCTTTTGGATAACGGTTCACTTCAAGTCAATGAACCAAATTTAGCGGGCACCGCACGCAAAAATCTTGCTCGCGTGAGTACGAAATTTGCAAATGATCTTGGCGTAAAAAATGGTGATCTAGTAACGGTTTCAACAGATAGAGGCTCACTCGCACTTCCTATCGAAGTAAGTGAAATTTTAGATGACGTAATTTGGTTGCCACGCAATGGAGTTGGAGCCGAGTCGCTTCGAATTCTTGGTGCACTTAATGGCGACGGAGTAAAGGTGCGTAAAGGAATATGAGAGAACTAATTCTTGATGATCCAATTTCAATAGTCATCCTAAAAGCAGTAATAATCTTTGTAATCTGCCTAGTCTCGACAATTATGGCAGTTTGGGCTGAACGCCGAATTGTTGCTCGGATGCAGATGCGTCTTGGGCCAAACCGCGTAGGAAAATTTGGAGTTTTGCAGGGATTAGCCGATGGAGTGAAACTTGCTCTTAAAGAGGATTTAATTCCGGCAGCAGCAGACAAAATTGTTTTTATTATCGCTCCAATCATTAGTGCAACTACATGTTTTATGGCTTTTGCAGTAATTCCAATGACCGGGGAAGTTACTTTATTTGGTGAAAAAACTTCACTCCAGTTAACTGATATTTCAGTTGGAGTTTTGTACATCCTTTCTATTGCCTCCATCGGTGTTTATGGAATTGTTTTAGCCGGATGGTCTTCTGGATCTACCTACCCACTATTAGGCGGTCTACGTTCAAGTGCTCAAGTAATCTCATATGAAATTGCAATGGGACTTTCTCTTGTAGCCGTCTTTTTGTATGCAGGGTCAATGTCCACGATAGATATCGTCGATTCGCAAAGTTCATGGTGGTTCGCGGTAACTCTGTTCCCATCTTTTGCGATTTACACAATTTCAATGGTTGGCGAAACTAATAGAGCGCCATTTGATTTAGCTGAAGCAGAAGGTGAACTTGTTGGTGGATTCCACACGGAATACTCTTCACTTAAATTTGCACTATTTTTCTTAGCAGAATATGTAAATATCATTGGCGTATCTGCCCTGGCAACTACTTTGTTCTTAGGTGGTTATCACGCACCTCCTGGTCTTGGATTCACTGAAAGTTGGCTAGGCGGTTGGTTTACTTTCTTCTGGTTCTTTGCAAAAGTTCTGTTCTTCTTCTTTATCTTTGTATGGCTACGTGGAACATTGCCAAGATTGAGATATGACCAGTTCATGAAGTTTGGTTGGAAAGTATTAATTCCAGCAAATGTTGTTTGGATCATGGTTGTAGCACTTTTGCGTTATTTCTCAAATCAAGGAACTTCACGTTCAGTGATAATTGCTTTCGCAGGCGGAGTAATTTTGCTCTACTTATTTGCCAGCATGCTTTGGGAGCGCGCAGCTAAGAATCGCATTGAAACGGAAATTTCTCGTCCAGTACCGGCTGCACCATCATTCCCAATCCCCAAACTTCCAATGGATATTTCAACTATTTCTGTGCCAAAAGCAGGGCAAGAAAGGGTCATCCATGAGTGAAATAGAGAAGAAACAAGATCTTTCTTCAGTCGAGTACACAGATGTTTCGATTGGAAATGAAATCGCAAAACCATTCTTAACTCAGTTAAAGGGCTTTTGGGTTACTTTTGCAATGATGTTTAGAAAAGTGAACACGGTGCAATACCCTGAAGTTAAAGAGCCAACAGCTCCTCGCTTTCATGGTCGACATCAATTAAATCGCCATCCTGATGGGTTGGAAAAATGCATCGGCTGCGAATTATGCGCATGGGCTTGCCCAGCAGATGCGATTTTGGTTGAAGGAGGACACAACACAGATGAACTTCGCTATTCACCAGGTGAGCGCTTTGGTGCTGTCTATCAAATAAATTACCTACGTTGCATTTTCTGTGGTCTCTGCATTGAAGCATGCCCTACTCGCGCACTCACTATGACAAATGAATATGAATTAGCAGATGATGATCGCGCTAAATTGATTTTTGAAAAGTCTGACCTATTGGCACCACTGCAACCTGGGATGATCGAAGCACCTCATCCTTATTATCCTGGTACAGATGATCAAGATTATTATCATGGGAAAGTTAAATCGTCACACCCATCTCAAAAAAATAACGGCCAGGTGAATTAATGAACCTTGCAGCAATTGTTCAAGATCAAACCTCGAATGCTGAAGCGGTTTTATTCTATGTATTAGCCCCGATCACGGTGCTGTGCGCAGTAGGAATGCTTCTAGTTAAAAAAGCCGTTCACTCGGCACTTTTACTTGCTGCCGTAATGATCTCCTTAGCAATCTTTTATATTTTGAATGAAGCTCCATTCTTAGGGATTGTGCAAATAATTGTTTATACCGGCGCAGTGATGACGCTATTCCTGTTTATTTTGATGTTAGTGGGCGTTGATTCAGCAGATTCATTAGTTGAAACTATTAAAGGGCAAAGAATTCTGGGAATTGTTGCCGCGATTGGTGTAGCTAGTTTGCTAATTGCTTT
>JBILFD010000078.1:0-5092 GCA_044351765.1 Candidatus Nanopelagicaceae bacterium
AATCAAGTGCTCATATTTTCCAAAGTTCACAACTTGGATTTATTCCGATTCCTGATGATCTGGAGGGGGAATTAGATCGAGAATTCAGTAGAAAACAAACACTCATCTCTTCTCTTCCAGATGGGGATATTTGGGCGGAAAGATTTGTAATTTTGGCACTAGAAGTTATGGCTGGATCTCGCCCAATAGCTCAATTGTCTCGTTGGAGTTCAAGGAAAGTTTTCACTTATCTAATTGAAAATATTCACCCGAAAAAAACTATGCCCAAATTTGGAAAGTTGCACATTAGTAAACCCACTGAGGAATGCATGGAAGTCGTCTTACTTCTACATAGCCCGGCAAGGAAACGTGCCTTAATGGCTAGATTTGAAGCAGTTGATGGTCGCTGGCTGTGTACTGTTCTGCAAATATTGTAGTTTTAACGGTTTCGCGGATCTCCGTGGCACCGTTTGTATTTTTTACCAGAACCGCATGGGCAGAGTGAATTACGGGAGACATCATCAGTTTTTGTAACTGGCGCTGAATACTCACCTGGAGCTGAGTATTGCAACTCTCGATTTTCCTCTTGATTTGAAATACCACGAGCTTGAATCTGTTCGCCCTCGCTTGTGGTTTCCACGGAAACTTCAGCACTGAAAAGTAAACCTACGGACTCTTCTTTAATGCCTTCCATCATCGCGGCGAACAACTCGTAACCTTCTTTTTGGTACTCAACAAGTGGATCTCTCTGCGCCATGGCACGTAGACCAATTCCCTCTTGCAGATAATCCATCTCGTATAGGTGGTCACGCCATCTGCGATCAAGTACCGATAAAACAACTCTGCGTTCGAGCTCACGCATAATCTCAGTAGTTAGAGAACTCTCGCGTTCCTGATACTTCTTTAATGCATCCTCGACGAGTATTTGTTGTAAGTACTCACTTGAGATCCCACTTCTTCCACCACAATCTTCTTCCAATTCGCTGATACTTACGCCAACTGGGTAGATACCGTGCAATGAAACCCAGAGTGCCTCAAGGTCCCAATCTTCTGGAAACCCTTGTGAACTTCCAAAAGCTGCTGAGGTTCCGACAGCATCTTCAATAAATGCGGTCATCTGCGATTGAAGATTTGCACCTTCAAGCACTTCACGTCTTTCGCCATAAATTACTTGACGTTGACGATTGAGAACGTCGTCATACTTAAGAACATTTTTACGAATCTCAAAGTTTTGGCTCTCAACCTGCGTTTGAGCTGATCGAATTGCGTTGCTAACCATCTTTGATTCAATGGGAACATCATCTGGAATACCTGACGCACCTAAAAATCTTTCGACAAGCGCCGAATTAAAGCGACGCATTAGATCATCTTGAAGCGAAAGATAGAATCGAGATTCTCCAGGGTCACCTTGTCGACCAGATCTACCGCGAAGCTGATTATCAATACGGCGCGACTCGTGTCTTTCGGTACCAAGAACATACAAGCCACCAAGTCCAACTACTTCATCATGTTCAGCAGCGACTAGAGCTCTTTGACTTGCAATTTCTGCCGGCCAAGCCGCTTCATACTCTTCAGGAGTTTCAGCAGGAGACAATCCACGGGCTTGCAAATTGAAATCCGCAAAAAAGTCAGCGTTTCCGCCGAGCATGATGTCTGTACCACGGCCAGCCATATTTGTGGCAACGGTAACTGCGGCTTTGCAACCTGCACGCGCAATAATTGTTGCTTCTCTTTCATGATGCTTTGCGTTCAAAACTTCATGCTTAATTCCGCGCTTGGTTAATAAACCAGATAATTCTTCCGATTTCTCTACGCTAACCGTACCGACCAAAACCGGCTGTCCTTTTTTATTTCTTTCAACAATATCTAAGACAACTGCGTTGAATTTAGAAATTTCTGTTTTGTAAATCAAATCAGATGAATCTATGCGCTGCATTGGGCGATTAGTTGGGATTGGCACTACTCCCAATTTATAGATCTGATGAAACTCTGATGCTTCAGTTGTTGCAGTACCTGTCATTCCAGAGAGTTTTTTGTAAAGTCTGAAATAATTCTGCAATGTAATTGTCGCTAAAGTTTGATTTTCATCTTTGATCTGGACCTTCTCTTTTGCCTCTAAAGCTTGATGCAGTCCCTCGTTATAACGTCTTCCATGCAAGATGCGACCGGTGTGCTCATCAACGATTAGCAATTCTCCGCTCATAATTACGTAGTCACGATCGCGCTTGAATAACTCTTTTGCTCTGAGTGCGTTGTTTAAGTAGATAATTAATGGAGTATTTTCTGCTTCGTAAAGATTCTGAATTCCAAGAGCTTTTTCTACTTCAGTGATTCCAGCTTCTAGAACACCCACAGTTTTTTTCTTCTCATCAACTTCGTAATGAAGATTTGCTTGAAGGCGAGTGACGATATTTGCGAATTCGGAATACCATTTTGTTGGACGATCGGATGGCCCACTGATAATCAGAGGAGTACGGGCTTCGTCAATAAGAATCGAGTCGACTTCATCCACAATTGCAAAGTTATGTTCGCGTTGCACACATTCTTCGATAGACCATGACATGTTGTCGCGTAAGTAGTCAAAACCAAATTCATTATTTGTTCCATAGGTGATATCGCATGCATATGCTTCGCGTCTTTCAGCTGAATCCATAGCACTGACAATTACTCCGACTTTCAATCCAAGAAAGCGGTGTACGCGCCCCATCCATTCACTATCGCGTTCAGCTAGGTAATCATTTACTGTAATGACATGAACGCCTTTCCCAGTTAGGGCATTCAAATAAGCTGGCAAGGTTGAAACTAAAGTTTTACCTTCACCTGTACGCATTTCTGCGATATTTCCGCGATGTAGAGCAATTCCGCCCATTAGCTGGACATCGTAATGACGCTGGCCCAAGGTTCTCTTCGCGGCTTCACGCACCACGGCAAAAGCCTCTGGAAGTAAATCGTCTAGATCTTCGCCGTTGCTTAGTCGTTGGCGAAATTCAATAGTTTTGTTTCGAAGCTGTTCGTCGGTTAATCCCACAATTGCAGGTTCAAACTCATTTACTTTTTTGGCAGCTTTTTGGAGATCTTTTACGACGCGTCCTTCACCTGCACGCAGGATCTTGTCTAATATCGCAACCACGGACACCTTCTCGTAAACGCTCGTTCATTCTGGACAGTAATTATCTAGGGCTACTCTAATCGTGAGGGGCACTTGGCTTCCAATTATCAGCCTCATTTATGCCGCGAGAGCCCAGTATGGGCTGCCGTTATGGCCCCAATTGGCACGACACCGCACTGACCTAGCGCCCGCACCGCTTCTCGCAAAGTGGCCCCGGTAGTCAGTAAATCATCGACCAAAATCACGGGAGACCTCAGAGCCAAATTTAGGTTTTTTGAATTGCAATCAAATGCACCAACTAGATTTTGAGAGCGTTGGTTTTCATCAAGTTTGCTTTGGTCTTTTACATTTCGATTCACCGCAAAAAGCGACAGGACGTTATCCCCGCTTTGAATTGACACTTGAGTGCAAAGGTCCATCATGAAATCTCGACCACGACGTCGGATTGATTTGGGGTTTGAAGGCATTGGAATAAGTGTGCACATTAAATCTCTAGCAATTCCAAGTCGAGCTTTGAGTAGTGCTTCGGCTAAAACTTTCCCTGCTTCTCTTTCGCCATTTTCCTTATACGCCAGCAAAACAGAACGCACTTCACTTCGATACCGTGCAACTGAAATAACCGATAATTTGTTTTGATTTAAAAGTATTGTGACTGGCGGTTCTTGCCAAAAACTTTTACAGAGATCGCAGATGCTCTGAGAAGGCAAGTGACAGCCGGGGCATTTTCTTGGATAAACCAAATCTAAAAGTGGGCTCAGAAACTTTTTCATGTTCAAGTAATACTGAGAAAATTTGGTATGGCAAAGCGGGCGAATGTTGTTTGCGGATTATTCCGGTATGTGCAAAATTGGAATTGGTCGATCGCGTAACATTTGGCCGCGCTCGCGAGGGAATGTAAAAGTGAATTGCGCGCCATTGCCAATTTCACCCCAAACTTCAATTACTCCACCATGCAGTTGGGCATCCTCTTGTGCAATTGAAAGTCCAAGTCCAGTTCCACCTTTAGTTCTTGCTCGGGCAGGATCGGCCCGCCAAAAACGATCAAATACTCGACTCAATTCACTTTTTCGTAAACCAACTCCGAAATCTCGCACGCTGACTGCAACGCTGTCTTCAGTAGCTCTAATCAAAACCTGAATATCTTTATTCTCGGCATGTTCTATTGCGTTAATGAGTAGGTTGCGCAAAATTCGGTCGATTCTTCTTGGATCTAAAACAACAGAGATTGGCTCCTCTGGCTCAGTCACATGTATGTCTATCCGATTATCGTGTGCAATCGGCACAAGGGCATCAATACTGCGACGAACAACAACTTTGAAATCAAGTATTTCTGGTTCTAGTCTTACAACGCCGGCGTCAAAACGACTTACCTCCAATAGTTCACTCAACATATATTCAAATCTATCAATCTGCGCCAGTAGCAACTCTGCGCTTCGCGAAATTGTTGGTTCAAAATTATCTCTTGCCTTATACAAAACATCCGCTGCCATTCGCATCGTTGTTAATGGCGTTCTGAGCTCATGGGAGACATCAGCAACGAAGCGCTGTTGCAATCTAGATAAATTCTCAAGCCGTAAGATTTGTTCTTGCAATACATTTGCCATGTCATTGAAGGAACTTCCAAGACTTGCTATTTCTTCGGCTCCCTCTGTGCTCATTCTTTCTTCCAGTTGACCAGCGGCCAGTTTTTCCGCAATCTGAGCAGCAGATCTAACTGGTCGAACTACCTGCCTGACAACTACAGCAACGATAATTGCAATTAAAAGTATGAGCGCTAAACCACCAACTAACAGAGTGCTTCGAACTAAGGCAATGTTTCGGTACTCATTTTCAATATTGAATAGAAAATAGATTTCGTAAATTCCGACCGTAGGAAGTGCAACTTTCCCGCCAATAATCAAGGCTCTTGGATTGCCGGTTGGCGCAGTCAAAGCAGAGATTTTTTCGCGAGAGACAATTTCTCCATAAGCATATTGCAACTCTGATGAGGTACGAACTCTATTG
>JBILFD010000002.1:0-16376 GCA_044351765.1 Candidatus Nanopelagicaceae bacterium
GCTCAAATTGCAATCCCAGTTCCAGGATCACCGGTTCCAGTCACTGGTCAAACTCTTGGAGTTCTATTAATTGGTGCGAGTTATGGTCCGGCATTAAGCATTTCTACTGTTGCACTTTATTTAGCAATCGGCGCTGCAGGTGCTCCAATTTTTTCAAATGGCGGATCAGGTTTTGCAAAATTAGTTGGTCCAACTGGCGGCTACTTAGCTGGAATGATTTTGACTTCTTTAGTTCTTGGATATCTAGCGAATAAAAAATGGGATGCTCGTTTTCGTACCGCATTACCGGCAATGTTGATCGGCGAAGTTTTAACTTTCATACCTGGCTTGATTTGGTTGCAACATGCAACAGGTAAAGATTGGTCTTGGACAATAAGTGCAGGTTTTACTCCATTTATTCTTGGCGAAGCAATAAAAATCTCACTTGCTGCCGTTACTCTTCCAACAATTTGGAAAGTTGTGGATAAACGTCGTTCGTGAATTCAATACCTGTAAAAACCATTGAGATAAGTCATGGGCTGGACTTATTAAAACTTTTGCCTGAAACAAAATCGTTGGCATGGGTGCGCGGCGGCGATGGCGTAATTGGTATTGGCGAATTTGAACGGTTTGAAGTTAATGGCCAAGATAGATTTGATCAAATGCGTGCCTGGTGGCATGCAAAATTAGCAAAATTTATTGTTAGCGATGATTTGCATCTTTCTGGCACTGGGCCAATATCTTTCATTTCTGCAGCTTTTGAATCGACCGAAAAAAGTGTGGTTGTGATTCCAAAAATTGTTATTGGGCAACGCAATGGAAAAAGTTGGTTAACCTGGATTGGAGATATTCCAAAACCTGCCATTGTTGAATATCCGAAACCAGAAGCGCCGCTGAATTTATCTTGGGAAGGTGGAGCCTTAGAGCCACATGCCTGGGAAGGAATTGTTGCTAAGGCAGTAGCAAGAATTTCAACGGGCGAACTCGAGAAAGTTGTTTTAGCTCGAGATTTAAATGCGCATTCAGATCTGCCTTTTGATGCGCGTCACATTATGCTCAAATTGGCGGAGAAATACTCAGCCACTTGGATTTTCAACATCGACGGTCTAGTTGGAGCAACTCCTGAGTTATTACTGCGACTAAATAAAGGTTTAGTAACCTCAAGAGTTCTTGCTGGGACTATTCAACGTACCGGAGATGATGAACGTGATTTAGCACTGGCTGGTTCTTTGGCAAGGTCATCAAAAGATTTGGAAGAACATAAATATGCAGTTCAATCTGTTTCCGAATCCCTAATGCCATTTTGTTCATCTACTAATATTCCTGAATCACCTTTTGTGCTTCACTTGGCAAATGTCATGCACTTAGCTACTGATGTAACTGGTGTAGTTAGCGATTCACTTACTCCAGCTGATCTTTTTGCACTCGCTAGTGCACTTCATCCATCAGCAGCAGTTTGTGGAACACCACGTGATATCGCAAAAAAAGTTATTTCAGATCTTGAAGGTATGAATCGTGGACGATACGCCGGTCCCGCTGGTTGGATCGATTCCCGCGGTGAAGGAGAGTTGGGTATTGCACTTAGATGTGCCCAGATTAATCCAGATAATCAAAAACAAATTCGACTTTTTGCAGGCTGTGGAATTGTTGCTGGCTCTGATCCGAAAAAAGAGTTTGCCGAGAGTCAAGCAAAACTTCTTCCGATACGTGAAGCATTAGAAAGTTATTAAATTAGTACCCTTAATCTAAATCAGTCGATATTTGTTTCAACAACTTAGCATTGCTCTCACGATCAGGCATCACTGCAACTATTACTCGGATTCCTTTTGTATCGCGGGCGATCTGGGCTCCTAAAGCCTCGAGTGTGCGAACTTCGATAGCCGGAATTCCATAACTTTCGGCAACTTTTGCGATTGATCTTCCGTGTGGAGTACCAAAAATTCTTTCAAATCCGGCTACGCCGTTTTGTGGCAAGGTGGAAAAAATACCTCCGCCATCATTTGAGATAACTAAAATTATTAAATCTGGTTGAACTTCCTCGGGACCTAGTAATAATCCATTTATGTCATGCAGGAAAGCTAGATCTCCGATCACCGCAAAAGTTTTCTTACGGTTAAGAGCTATGCCTATTGCTGTGGAAATATTTCCATCTATTCCAGCTAAGCCGCGATTTGCAAATGTTTCCAAATCTGATCTTGGCGTTGCGAAGCTTTCGATGTCGCGAATTGGTCGTGATGAAGCGACAAACAACGCACTTTCCCCAGGAAGTTGAGAAACAAATTCATTTACAACTGCTGGTTCGCTCCAACCATTTAGGTGCGCCAAAACTTTACTGTGGATCTCTGCTGATGATTTTACAAATAACTTCATCCACTCTGACTCTGCTTTTTGTGGAGTAACTTCAGGAAGCGTTAGGTGAATCTCATCGCCGCTTCTGGCTGTATCTATCTCTGCGATTCTAGAATCAACAATAATTTTATAATCTGCTAATTCTAGATATGCGTTTAGTGATCGAGATAAAGTCAACCTGCCAATTACCATGGCAACTTTTGGTTTTAATAACGCACGTCGCGCTGCATTGCCTAATAACAATGAAGCATGCGGAATAACTTTTTCACTGGAAAGTGGGTCTTCACTTAAAATTGGCCAGCCCAAATTTTCAGAAAGATGCTCAATATCTGTCATTGGAATTGCGGCTCGATCATGGCCTACCAAAATCACACCCTGAGTTTCATACTTACCTAGCGGATGGGGCAGCGCTTCTATCTTTTCTTCTATTTCGGGGATTCCTGTCGAAAGTGGATCGATCCATTCAAGTTCGCCTAAAAGTGGTTCTTCAAATTGAAGATTTAAATGGATTGGACCGGTTTCGAATAAGGCCGCGGATATCTCTGCTCGCCATTTCGCAACTTGTCCAACCTCTGGTTTGACCGGTGCAGAAATATCGAGCGATACCTTCACGGCATCACCAAAAATATTGACTTGATTTGTAGTTTGGTTCGCCCCTGTATGTCGCAGTCGTGCTGGCCGATCTGCTGTTATCGCTATTAGATTGATATCGCTGTGGTGAGCTTCAAGAATTGCAGGATGGAAATTTGCAGCCGCGCTTCCACTGGTGCAAATCACAACGGCAGGCAAGTTGGAAGCTTTAGAAATACCGAGTGCCAGAAATGCGGCACTCCGTTCATCAATTCTTGAATGTAATTTAACTCTCCCTGCTTGATGTGCACGGAAAAATGCCATAGTGATTGGCGCATTTCGTGAACCAGGGGCGACAACAACTTCCTTAACGCCATTTAGAATCAATTGATCAACAATTACTTCAGCTAAAACCGTAGTTGGATTCATAATAATCCCAAACTGTAAACATCGGTGATCCTTTGGTGCCACCAGATTTTTCGAGGTTCACTTACCGAATATTTCTTTAGCTTGCCTAAATCAATTTCAACTTTTTCAACTTTAATTTTTCCATCTACTGGAAGAAGTGGATTGCTCACAACATCTCCTTCAAGTAAAGCTACAGTTCCCAATCCAAATGGTACAGGTGCTTTATTTCTGCTTAAAAGTTGAGTAGCAAGTGAAACTCCCGCTGAAATACCAACGCTACTTTCAAGCGCGCTAGATACGACAACTGGAATATCTACTTTTTCAATTAGTTCTAAGCACGCAGATACCCCGCCCAAAGGTGCCACTTTAATAATTAACAAATCTGCTACTTCTAAAATTTCATTCAGATTTCCACTTTTTCTGAGATTCTCATCTATTGCAATCTTAAGTGGGAAAGAAATTTCTTTTTTAAGTTTCTTATTTTCAGCCAACGTCTGACATGGTTGCTCAACATAATCAAGTGAACTTCCAAAGTCGCGATACAAACTTTCTAAGATCTCTTTTGCTTCGGCAACACTCCACAACCCATTTGCATCTAATCGGACCTGAGCGGCAGCGTTAATTCGAAAAACTTCCCTAATTCTCGCTAAATCCTCTTTGGTACCAACTTTAATTTTGATTGTGTTGCATCCAGGAAACCATGAGAGAACTTCAGCTACCTGTTCGATTGGCACCGCCGGTAATGTCGCATTAACTTGAATCTGATCTATCCCATTACTTTGAAAAGGTGTTACAGCAGAATCAATTGCGCTTCTAAGCCAAGGTGCCGCTTCTTCTTTTTCGTACTCTAAAAATGGCGAGAATTCTCCCCAATTTGAATCACCTTCAATTAATGCAATTTCACGAAGTTGGACTCCACGGAAATTTGTTTTTGTAGGTATTGAAACAATGTGAGTGCGATCAAGCACTTCCTTTAGTTGCATTTAAATTATGGACGCTTTGGAAAGCGACCAAAATCTGGAGGGCGTTTCTCTTGAAATGCGTTACGGCCTTCTTGTCCTTCTTCAGTTAAATAGAAAAGCAAAGTTGCATCTCCAGCAAGTTGTTGTACGCCAGCCAATCCATCATCTGCCGCATTCAATCCAGCCTTTAGTAAGCGCAGCGCCATTGGCGAATGCCGCAACATTTCACGAGCCCAAGAAACAGTCTCGGCTTCTAACTCTGTCACTGGCACAACTGTGTTAACTAATCCCATTTCTAATGCTTCTGTTGCATCATATTGACGACACATAAACCAAATTTCACGTGCCTTCTTCTGACCAATGTGTGCCGCAAGTAGTCCTGCACCATAACCACCATCAAAAGATCCAACCATTGGACCGGTTTGGCCAAACTTCGCATTATCAGCGGCAACTGTTATGTCACATACAACGTGCAAAACATGACCTCCACCAATTGCCCATCCGGCAACCATCGCAATAACTGGTTTTGGTAAACGTCTAATTTGAATTTGTAAATCTAAAACATTTAATCTTCCAATTCCTTTTTTACCCAACTTATCGTCGCCAAGGTATCCATCATCCCCGCGAACATTTACATCTCCCCCTGAGCAAAATGCTTCACTCCCAGCGCCAGTAAAAATCACAACGCCTACAGAGTCGTCATCTCTCGCCATATTAAATGCATCTTGCAATTCAAAAAGTGTTTGAGGTCTGAATGCATTTCGCACTTCTGGACGATTAATAGTGATTTTGGCAATGCCTTCTGCGCTTTCATACGTGATATCTCCGAAGGAACCACTAGAAATCCATGCAGGGATCTGCCTGCTGCCAGGCTCGGCTTTTATAGGCTTGCTCACAAGACGATAGCCTAGAGGCGTGTTGCAAGTGAAGCGAGCCAATCTTTTTGACCCCATGCTCGCGCGTGAGCAGATTCACCAGGCCCTAGCCGGAACTGGTCCAGCAGTGTTGATCTCCTCAAGTGCCAAATTTGATCCTGAGAACGAAAGCTTCAAATCGTTGCTTAATCAAAAATCACAAGGCGCCGAGCAAATAGCGGTTTTGATTGAAACTAGTGGCAGCAGTGGAGCCCCGAAATTAGTAGCACTTAGTGCCCAAGCGATCAATTATTCCGCGAAAGTTACAAACCAATTTTTAGGAGCTGAAATTGGTGACCGTTGGTCCCTAACTTTGCCGCTAAACCATATTGCTGGAATAAATCAATTAACTCGCTCTATTAATTTAGAAACATCTCCAGCACCTAGTGATGGAGAAGGAGCACAGTTTATTTCTGTAGTCCCCACACAATTACATCGAGCAATTCAAAATAAAGATTCCTTTTTTAAGAATTTACTTGCAGCAAAGAAAGTTTTAGTTGGTGGTGCACCTATTTCTGAAAAACTAATTGATGAATCACGTGAATCCGGAATCTCAATTGTCACAAGTTATGGAATGACTGAGATGGCTGGTGGTTGTGTTTACAACTCACTGCCTCTTCCTGGAGTAGAAATCCGAATTGATGGCAATGGATTGATAAATCTAAAAGGACCCATGATTGCTAACTCTTATCTTGGTGATTCAGAAGCAACAAAAAAGCATTTCCAAGGAGAGTGGTTTGTTACATCAGATGTTGGCCAACTAGTTAATGGTGAACTAAAAATTATTGGTCGTAGTGATGATTTAATTATTAGTGGTGGAGAAAAGATTTCAGCAGTAAAAGTGGAGTCTCTCATTCGTTCTCATTACCCCGATTTAGAAATCATTGTCATAGGAATATCGGATATCGAATGGGGACAAGCTTTAAGAGTTGTCGTTGCGGGAGAGAATCGTGGGTTGACTCTTTCGCAGATTCGCGACATCGTAGGAGTACAGATTGGACGTTTTGCAGCTCCACGTTCGCTTCTGTATCTTGAACAGATGCCGATGATCGGAATTGGCAAACCAGATTTAGTGCTTTTAAGAAGTGCTCAAGCTACTGAGGAGATTTAAGTGGCAAATGCAAGTGAGTGGATTCAAGGAGCAAGACCCAAAACGCTTCCAGCGGCAGTTGCTCCAGTTCTAGTTGGAACAGCACTTGCATTCCCAAATCCAAATTACTTAAACGCCTTTTTGGCTTTGATAGTTAGTTTGGCTTTACAAATTGGTGTTAATTTTGCAAATGATTACTCAGATGGAATTAGAGGAACTGATACTGAACGTGTTGGTCCGCTTCGACTTGTGGGAAGTGGTTTGGCACAAGCAATCGCAGTTCGCAATACTGCATTTGGCTGCTTTTCAGTTGCTGCGATTGTTGGGCTGATTCTGTCCTACCGCTCATCTCTGTGGTTAATTTTGATTGGCGCACTGGCTATTGCAGCTGCTTGGGGATACACCGGTGGGAATAATCCTTATGGATATCGTGCACTGGGTGAAGTCTCAGTTTTCTTATTTTTTGGAGTAGTGGCAGTTCTTGGTACTTATTATGTACAAAGCCAAGAAATAACTTTCTTGGCACTTTGCGCATCATTCCCGATTGGCGCTTTTGCATGTGCAATTTTAGTTATGAATAATTTACGTGATCGCGCAAAAGATTTAGAGGTTGGGAAGCGGACCCTCTCGGTTGTTATCGGTGACCGTGCCACCCGAATTCTTTATGTCTCGCTACTAATGGGGGGCGGGTTGATCGGGGCACTTACTGCGATCTCAAGGCCCTGGGCTCTGCTAACTATTGTGACTCTGCCTGTAAGTATTTCGCTAGCGGCGAATGTGTTGAAAGGTGCCGGCGGACGAGATTTGATTCCGTTACTTCAGCGCACAGCTCTCGTTCAACTTCTATTCGCATTTATATATTCGGTGGGACTCGCGATTAGTGCGTAAGATGTACCCATGACCCGCTTGCTCCCACTAATTCTGATTTTGGCCATCAGTATTTACGCGTTTGTAGATTGTGCGCGCACTCCTCAAGAATCAATTCAAAAACTTCCAAAATGGGGTTGGATTCTTGCAATTTTGATTGCACCTTTTGCAATTGGTGGAATTGCGTGGCTCTTAATTGGTAGAAGTCGCGGATTAGGCGGACCAAAAGGTGGACGTAAAAAAATTATCCCACCAGATGATGATCCAGATTTCTTAAGGAACCTCTAAAAGCTTTTTATAAACCAGAGTAAGTGTGACGTCCTGCTCCCCAGATGTTTACATAGACGTAGTTGAATAAGAAAGTTGAGCCGGCAAATAAACATAACCATGCAGCTCGCTTGCCTTTCCAACCCGCAGTGACTCGTGCATGTAAATAAGCTGCGTAAGCAACCCAGGTAATGAAAGCCCAAGTTTCTTTTGGATCCCATCCCCAATAACGGCCCCAAGCAGCTTCAGCCCAAATCGCGCCGGCGATTACTGCGAATGTCCATAGCGGAAATACCAAAGCTACAAGGCGGTATGAGAGTTGATCTAAATCAGCAAGCGTTGGAAGTTGTTTTGCCCAATTTGGTCGATTCTCATTTCCATCTTCATCTTGATAGCGATCCAAAATCAAGTATGCGGCTGCAACGCAATTTGCCAGTAGAAATACTCCGCCAGAAATAATTGCAGCACAAACATGAATAACCAACCATGTTGATTTCAATGCCGGCACAAGTGGGGCACTTGGAACGTAAAGCAATGTGACTGCAGTTCCTAATGTGAGTAGAACGGCAAGTGTCACAATCAAGCCGAGCCATTGAACTTTATATTTTCTTAGGGTTACTAAATATGCAAACAAAAATGCGAGAGCGCCTGTGATGGAAAATTCATACATATTTCCCCAAGGAACCCGGCCTGCAGATACACCACGAGCTACAACACCAGCTGACAAGAAAATAAATCCCAGAATTGATAACGCGATTCCAATTCGACCAGCTTTTGTATATTTCACACTTTTGGGATTTGAAGCATCGAGTTCTTGCGGTACTACACGAAAAGACCAAGCTGTTTGAAATGCGAAAGCGATGAACGCAATGAAGATAATACCCATTGAGCTATAAATAAGATCATTAGAAAGTGTTGCCCAATCAGCCTTATTCATCTTCGCCTTTCTTTTCATTTAACACTTTTACAAGTGCATCAATCTCTTGGGCCAAACCAGGAGATCTGCTGAGTCCGGCGATTTCAACAACAACCCCTGAACTAGACATATTCTCGCCTATAACGGTACGTATCCATATTCGCCGTCGGCGTGCAAAAAGTGAGATTAGCAACCCCAATAGTGCAAAAATTGCTCCTAGCAGTGCAAATGGTTTCCCAGGGTCGCGCACAATTTGCAGATTGACCCACTTGGTAACTCCATCAAAAGTTATAGTCCCTACGCTCTCGGTAATTCCAGAACTGCCCGGAATTTTCCAAACTTCTCCAGGAGCTAGTGATTGCAATCCAACTCTCTGCATATTCTCAGTCTTAATTCGATAAACCGATTGTGGTACTCCTGAATCCAATCCCAAATCCCCGAGCCATGCCGCCATTAACAACCTAGGATTTAACGCTTCTGGATAAGAAGAAAACCCTCCCCTGACTTTATCCCGCTCGGCAGTTGGTAAAAATGAACCAACAATTCCTAATTGAGTTGGAATTAAGTCTGGAACTTTTATCGCACCAATTGAACTCAAATTACCGTCTTGCGGTAAAAAAGGAATTGCACCACTTAAAACAATATTTTCACTCTTGTCTCTCACCGTAACTTTGGGTGAGAAGCCATTTGCTTGTAAATAGATACGAGTTGATCCAAATGTAAGCGGCTTATTAACTTTAACTTCGGCTCGGCGGGAATTTGATTTACCACTTTCAGTTATATCAACAATTAAGGAATAGTCACGCGGAGCATTTGTGATTGGATCATAAGCAGCCGTGAATTTCACTACTTTTATAGTTACTGGAGGAAAATCAGATAACCTAAAAAATCTTCCTGCAGATAATGTGTCATAACTAGTAGCAACGTTTGTAAAACTTTCACCTTCATTCACGATTGCGCTGCCACGCATGCCACCAAGTGATCCGACCGAAACTCCGATCAAAATTCCAATCAGAGAAAGGTGAAAGAGCAAATTCCCACTTTCTCTTATAAAACCTTTTTCCACAGCAACTGAATCTTCGCAATCTCTAATGCGATACCTGCGTTTACTTAAGTGAGCCCGTGCAATACCTAAAATTTCATCGGCACTCTTAGGACTTTCAAATTTTCTAAACTCTTCCAGTCTGAATAAATTTTTTGGAGTGAGCGGGGGCAAGGCACTTATATTTTTGAAATGTTCCCATGTTCTTGGTAGGACACATCCGATTAACGATATGAAAAGCAAAAGATAAATAGCGCTAAACCATGTTGATGAATAAAGATCAAATAATGATAATTTATCGAAAACTTTTGCCAAAGTTGGATCATTAACAAAATATTGTTGCACCCGAGCTGGATCCTGATTTCGTTGTGGAATTATTGATCCAGGGATGGACGCTACACCTAATAGAAGTAATAAAATTAATGCGGTTCGCATACTTGTTAATTGGCGCCACAACCAACGCAATAAACCAACAGTTCCTAATTCAGGTGTTTTAATCTCGTAACTCATTAGAGTGCCGTCACAAACGCTGATGAAAAGCCTTGTAACCAAATCACAATATCAACCCAAATACCAGTTATTTGTGCAAGCCCCAAGAGAATTAGCAATGCTCCACCAATTCGGGTAATTATTTTTGGGGAAATTTTGCGATAAATCTTCATGCTGCGCTCGATGCCAAAACCGGCAATCAAAAATGGAATTCCCAAACCTATGCAATACCCAAGTGAGAGAAAAGCTCCGCGTACTGCGGATGATTCAGAAAACGCCAATGTCTGAACTGCCGCCAGTGTTGGACCAATACAAGGTGTCCATCCGATAGCAAACAAAACGCCTAGAAATGGTGCCCCGGCCATTCCCCAAGTTGTGACAATTTTTGGTCGCCACTGCTTTTGATTTGGTAATGCTCCGAGAAAAGCGAGCCCCATTAAAACTGTAAACACGCCTAATACCTTTGTAACCAAACTTTGTTGTTCCAACAAAACACTTCCGGCTCCACCAAAAAGCGCTCCATAAGAGATAAAAACCGTACTGAATCCCAAAATGAACAAAATGGTTCCCCAGAGAATTCGGCCACGGGCCGCCTTCGCGGTTAATTCAAGTCCAGTTAAGCCGGTTATATATGAAAGATAAGCCGGTACTAATGGCAGTACGCAAGGCGAAAGAAAAGCCACTAGCCCAGCGACAATCGAAATCGGAAATGAGAGTAAAACTGATCCATTCAAAACTTGTTCGGTTAATGAAGATGCAACAGCAATCATTTAGCACTCTCGCTATCTATCTTTTCAATTAGATTAGATAGAGACGCAATCGTGATTGCACCTGAAATTCTTGCAGCTACTTTTTTATTTTTATCTAAAATTATTGTAGTTGGAATAGAGGTAACTGGTAATGATTTTCTAAATCCCAAAAGAATTTCATCATCAGCGATGGTTGGAAATGTAATCTTAAATCTACGCGTAAAAGCTAAGGCAGAATCTTTTGAATCTCTGGTTAAAATCCCAATAAATTGAGTGACCGGATACTTTTCAGAGATTGCCTGTAGTGCAGGCGCTTCTGCGCGACATGGAGAGCACCAAGAGGCCCACACATTTATAACTGTAATTTTTCCTTTTTCGATAGAAGTTTTTTCTCCTAAAAGTGACTCTCCTTTGATCTCTGGCGCAAAAGATCGATTTTCCTTTGCTACAAAGGTGACAACGCCATCGCCAGCGACAAAGGATTCTTCACTAACTGAAGTACCACCAGATCCACAGCCTGAAAAAATTAAAGAAGTTAGAACTAATGCTGAAATTGAGAATCTAGTTTTCACTTCTGCTTAGGAGGAAGTAAATGTCTAGCAGGTTCACAATATTCAACATCCTCAATCACCCCATCACTATTAAAAACAAAGGTTGTGATTGACGCTAGTGAGCACTCTCTTTTGCGTGGGTCATGTATTAAAGATTTTCCTTCGACATGTGATCGCACGATCCAAATTGGAAGTTGATGCGAAACACAAATAGCATCTGCACCAATTGCACTATCACGCGCAAAATAAATTGCAGACATCATTCTTTCAATCTGTTCTTTGTATGGCTCTCCCCAAGATGGACGCCATGGATTCCATAAATAACGCCATGTTGATGGACGACGCAAAACTCCATCTCCAACTGAAAAAGGTTTTCCTTCGAAAACATTTGCGGCTTCAATTAATCGTGGATCAGTAGTAATCGAAATTCCATGAGCGGCGACGATCGGTGCTGCTGTTTCTTGGGCTCGCTCTAAGGGTGAAACATGTATCGCCCGAATTGGTCGATCTTTGGACCAGAGCGCAACTGCTTCAGCCATTTGAACGCCTCGGGTGGATAGGTGCCAATTTGGCTGGCGCCCATACAAGACTTTATTTGGGTTTTCGACTTCACCGTGGCGAAGCACATGTACCCGAGTTTTCATGAGGGAAATCATAGTGAGGTCGGGATTGGGGTAGCGTTGGCAAGTTATGTCACCTCAACCCACCCACTCGCACCCGACCAGATCACTGGCGCAGGAACTCCGGTCGCGCGACGATGAGCAATTGAGGCTGCTTCTAGCCGCAAGAGGCGATCTTTTGTCGCCATTACCTACTGATATTTCGGCTCTGGCATCTCGCGCCAGTGCTCCTCCAAGTATTTCCAGAGCATTAGATTCGCTTAACCTTTGGGAGATTCAAGTTCTTGAAGCTCTAGTAGCGCTACCTGAGCCAATCACAATTGAAGCAGTTGTTGCTGCAACATCAGAAGATGCCAAAGTAGTTATTGAAAAACTTATTGCACTAGCGCTGATTTTCCCAGATGAGGACCAATTAAGAATTCTCAACGCGATACGTGATTCAGTAGGAAATGAACCAACGGGACTTGGACCTGTACTTGGATTGCTAAGTGCAAAAGCAATAAAGAAAATTAAAGACGCACCAGAAAATGCGCGCACAGTTCTTGATCGCTTAACTTGGGGACCACCTAGAGGCAGTGTTTCAGATATTAAAAAACCAGGAGTCGCTATCAAGTGGTTACTTGATAATGATCTGCTCCTCGCTGTAGATAGCAAAACAGTTGTTCTTCCAAGAGAGATTGGAATGCATCTTCGAGGCGGAAAAATTCATCGGGAACTTCAAAATCAACCTACTGATTACCGCGGTCGTGAATTTTCTCAAAGCGAAATTGATAAGAGTGCTGTGGGTGCAATTATTACTTTGTTGCATCAAATTGAAGAGTTAATGAAGTTTTGGTCAGGCGAGCCACCAGCGATTCTAAGGTCTGGTGGCATTGGTGTTAGAGAAGTTAAGAAAGCGGCTGATGCACTTGGTGTAGAAGAAAATTATTTAATTTTTATTGCTGAACTTTCTTATATTTGCGGTCTTGTCACTGTTGACCGAGAAGAAGAATTACTACCAACATCTGCATTTGATCTTTGGTTAAATTCAACGCACGATGAGCGTTGGCAACTCATAGTAAATGGTTGGTTAACAACTTCAAGAGTAAGTGGATTAGTTGGAAAAAGTGAAGCCAGGTATATCTCAGCACTTGGTCCAGAGATTGATAGAGCAGCAGCTGCAAACTTGCGTGCTTTATTTTTAAAGTTAGTTAATGAAATTTCTCCATGTGCACCTGACTTATCGGAATTATCAAAAAGAGTTCGATGGGAACGGCCACGACGTGGCGTTGGATTACACGCTGATATTGCACATTGGAGCTCCCGAGAAGCCGAGTGGCTCGGAATCACCGGACGAGGGGCGATCTCTTCATTTGGTTCTGCAATTCTAGGCGGCAAAGAAGATTCAGGATTAAGTAAAGCGTTGCCAAAAGAGATTGATCATATTTTGATTCAAGCAGATAACACGGCAATTGCTCCTGGTCCACTTCGAATTGATCTTGCACAAGAGCTTTCACTAATCGCAAATGTTGAGAGCAAGGGTGGAGCTACTGTTTATCGATTCAGCGAAAACTCAATTAGGCGTGGCTTGGATAGTGGTCGAAGTAGCGATGAAATAATTAAATTTCTAACTCAAATTTCTAAAACTTCAATTCCGCAACCTCTCTCATATTTAATTGCAGATGTTGGTAAACGTCACGGAAAGTTAAGAGTAGGTATTGGCTGGAGTTCATATATTCGGTGTGAAGATGAATCAGTTGTTAACGCAATACTCGCTGATAGACGGACTGCCCATTTGCAGTTACGAAAAATTGCACCTCAAGTTTTATTCACTGAAGTTGACACAGAAGAAGCAGTGAACACATTGATTGAAGCTGGTTTCTTGCCTGCAATCGAAGGAAGAGACGGTGCTCTCGTCACTCGAAAGAGATCTGCAGCGCGAGCGATCTCAAAAACTCGCCCACCTCGAGTTATTGGAGAGTACGAAACTCCGCGTGATGAACTTTTAACTGCTGCACTTAGAGCTTTACGTGCAGGTGATAGAGCCTCTGCCAAACGAAGTGGTGTTCCAACCACCGTTGCAAGTGCTACTCCAACTGAAACTATGGCTGCGTTGACTGTCGCCATAAAAAACAAGGAGACATTAGTTATTGGGTACGCCGACTCTGATGGTGGAGTCAGCCAGCGAATCATCGACCCAATCCAAGTTATGGCTGGCGTCCTTGTGGCGTATGACCATGGCAATGATGAAGTCCTACGTTTCCCAGTTTCACGCATAAACGGCATCGCCACAGTCGAATAGGGCAGACTTAGCACTTAGGAAAAAGGGGTAATTGATGAGTTCGCAAGTATTGGAGCACCTAGAGAGATTAGTGCGCTGCCAATCCCCGACTTCTGATTTATCAGCATGCCAAGCCGTCACAAAGTTAGCCGCAGAGATTGCAAATGAAGTACTAAAAGCGCCGGCACAAATTCGTGAGATTGAAAATCGTCCAGTTTTTTGGTGGGGTGATCCGAATCCTGAAATAGTTTTGCTTACGCATCTAGACACAGTTTGGCCAATAGATTCATTTACGCCCATTTGGGAAGTTAAAGAAAACCGAATTACCGGACCTGGCGTTTTTGATATGAAAGCTGGATTTATTCAAGCACTTTATGCACTTCGTGGAGTTAGTGGATCTGTTGCTCTCATTGCAACTACTGATGAAGAAACTGGATCTAAATCATCTAAAAAACTAATTGAAGATTTGTCACGTAACGCCCGCGCAGTTTTAGTTTTTGAAGCGTCTGTAGATGGTGCAGTAAAGATCGGAAGAAAAGGCAGTGCTGATTTTAAAGTTACCGTTACAGGTAGAGCTGCCCATGCCGGTCTAGAGCCTGAAAAAGGCATCAACGCCAGTACTGAAATTTCCCAATTAGTTCTTCAGATTGCCAAGATGGAAAATCCAGAGTTTGGCACAACTGTTGTTCCGACGACTATGACATCGGGAAGTACCACAAATACTGTGCCGGCCTTGGCTTCTGTAGATATTGATGTACGTTCCTTTAAAGCTGCTGAATTAACGCGGATTTCAAATGCCCTTAATTCTCTGCAGCCTCAAAATCCGGAAGCAAAAATTACGGTCACGGGTCAGATTAATCGTCCACCTCTTGAATTAACTTCAACGCAATCATTATTTGAACGTGCACAAAAAGTTAATGCAGATTTAGGAAGACCAACTTTACTTGGCGTTTCTGTCGGAGGCGTAAGTGATGGAAACTTTGCCGCCGCCGCAGGTGCTCCGACTCTTGATGGTTTGGGTGCAATTGGCGGTGGAGCCCACGCTCGAGGAGAATGGGTTAAGGCAGATTCCCTTGTTTCACAAATTGCTTTTATTAATGCACTAATTACTGATCTTGTTGAGAGGCCTTAATAATGAGTGATGGTCCACTAATTGTTCAGAGCGATAAAACACTTCTGCTAGAAATTGACCATTTATTGGCTGATGAGTGCCGAAAAGCGATTGCTCCATTTGCTGAATTGGAAAGATCCCCAGAGCACGTACACACATATAGATTGACTAATTTGGGACTTTGGAATGCGCGTGCTGCTGGTCATGATGCAGAAGCTGTCATTGATATTTTGTTGCGTTATTCGCGATATTCAGTCCCCCATGCATTACTTGTCGATATTGCAGAAACAATGGATCGCTATGGCAGGTTGCGACTTGAGGCACATCCAGTTCATGGATTAATTCTCACATCCACAGATGCCGCAGTGTTAGAAGAAGTATTACGGGCTAAAAAAATTGCGCCGATGTTTGGACCACGGATTGATCCCGAAACTGTCGTAGTTTTTGCAAGCGAACGTGGACGTCTAAAGCAAAGTTTGTTGCGTCTTGGTTGGCCAGCTGAAGATATGGCTGGATATGTAGATGGTGAAGCACATCCAATCTCATTAGTAGAAAAAGATTGGAAGTTGCGTACCTACCAAAAAATGGCTGCTGAGGGTTTTTGGCATGGAGGCTCTGGTGTAATTGTTTTGCCTTGTGGTGCTGGAAAAACCATGGTTGGTGCTGCTGCTATGGCACTAGCGAAAGCAACAACTTTAATTCTGGTAACAAACACTGTTGCAGCCAGACAATGGCGCAATGAATTACTACTCAAGACATCACTGACCGAGGATGAGATCGGCGAATATTCAGGTACAAAGAAAGAAATTAAGCCGGTGACCATTGCTACTTATCAAGTTTTAACAACTAAAAAAGGTGGCGTATACGCACATCTAGATTTATTTGATTCGCATGACTGGGGATTAATTATTTATGATGAAGTTCACTTACTCCCAGCCCCCGTCTTTAGGTTTACTGCTGATATTCAATCCCGTAGGCGCCTTGGCTTAACTGCGACACTTGTTCGCGAAGATGGCATGGAAGGGGAAGTCTTTTCGCTAATTGGCCCAAAACGTTATGACGTTCCGTGGAAAGAGATTGAAGCGCAGGGTTATATAGCACCTGCTGAATGCATTGAAGTTCGCGTGAATCTAACTGATGCTGAAAGACTTCTTTATGCGACTGTCGAACCGGAGCATCGTTATAGAACTTGTGCAACAACTCTTACTAAAACTAATGTTGCAAAATTCATT
>JBILFD010000080.1:0-4947 GCA_044351765.1 Candidatus Nanopelagicaceae bacterium
AGGTACTTGATAGTTAAATATGCAGTCTGGGAAAAACTCCTACTGTCGAAATTCAAAATTCCAAATTGACTCACATACTCGAAAATATTAGGGTATTTAAATATTAACAACGCAATAAATGAGAAAACTAAGATAGTCGTAGTAAACAAATACTTGAGATTTAGCCTATTTTTCACATTTAAATTTTCTGCCTTTGAAATAAAATAGAGCATCATAAAGGAGATTGGAACTATTACAAAAGAAAGCTTAGTTAGAAATCCTAAGCAAATCGAGATCCCTAGAAGCAACTTAAATAAATTATTATAATTTGCATCTACAGCTTTTAACCAAATGTACCAAGTCAAAAGAAAGAAGAAAGGCAACATCATGCCGTCAATATCAATTTGCAAAGCACCAACAAAGAAAGCCAAATTTGTAGAAGCCAAAATTATGTATATCTGAGCAGAAAGATGATTAAACAATTTCCTCATTATAAGGAAACCTAAAATCACTACACCAATCGAAAATAGAACAGGGAGAATTCTCAAGTTGTTATATCCAAAACTTTCGCCCGTAATTCTGTAAAGCCATTTAGATAATGGAGGATGCGGGAGGGTATCGAATAAATCATATTTCGGATCAACGATTTGAGCCCACTTATACTCATCTTGATGATAAATCTGAGGAATATTGCAGAATTTATATATTATTGAGAAAATTAAAATGCTAATAGTGGTTGTTCTGAGAGCTAACATTAAATCTATTTTTCTGCAATTATTAGCATCTGCTGCGCTTTTGGTCGAAAAGGAATATTTAGGTACACCCTAACCGCTAATTTTAGCACCCGGTTTGGTATAAATTTCGGTAAAGTGTTCATTGAATATGGCATGAATTTCTTTTCAACATGAGTAATTTTAAACCCGTGTATTCTTAGAATATTTGAAAGACTTTTTTCTGTGTAAATAGCAACATGAGTGTGATCATCGAAATATTTTCTATATGCGTATTTGTAATTTGGTTGAATAATAATTAATTTCCCATTGACTTTAAGTCCGTCATGAATCTTTTCCAATACATCAATCAGCACAGATCGATCTAAGTGTTCAAAAACATTACTTGCTAATGCTAAGTCCAGGGAATCTTTATTAAGAATCAGCTCTTTAAGGTCGATTACCACTGTTGCAACTTTCGAATCTGCATATTTTTCTATAATAGGGTCTATATCAGTAGCAACTCTATTCTCAGATTTAATCGCATTAATAAATGAGCAATATCCCGCTCCCAGTTCAATAACATTTCTTGTTCCTAGAATCCAAGGATCCAAATAACGGACTACTTCCGTCCAGATAGCATTTCTAGATTTGTTTTCAACCAAATGAACTTCAAAATATTGGCTACCCATCGTTATTACCCTTTAAAGACTTTTTCTTAAATCGTGAATAGAAGATATAAAATAACATGTATAGACCAAGTTGTATTGTTCGTGGAACGTTACCCCCTGTAATTTTAGATTCCCCTACTCGTGGCCCATAATGTATTGGGATTTCTGCGCATTTTAGGTGATTTTGAATGCAGGTAATCATGAAGTGGGGGGAAAAGTGAGATCCCTCAACGTAAAGTTCATTTTTTACTTTATTTAGTGCACCTCGGTTGATTAACTTATAAGTGCAACCAACATCTGATAAAGATGGTCCAGAGAATAGAATCTCAATTTCTTTTGCACAGAACCAATTCCCAAATTTCACCCACGCGGGCATATAAGCACCTTCCCAAATCAACGTGGTTGACGTTCTAGATCCAAAAACTACTTCAAACTCCTCGGAATAAATCAGGAATTTTTGGACATCAGATGCCTTAAAAGTTCCATCCGGTTCAACCGTGATTACCAAATCCGAATTAACATTTTTAAGACCTGCAATTATCGCAGCACCATATCCTTGATTGGTTTCCAGAATATAAGTCGCCTTTGTTTTTAATATTTCAGATTTCGTAAGGTCAGTGGAGTTATTATCCACAGTTAAAACAACGTCAACAAATCCGGTCGCGAAGAATGATTCCACAGCATTTCTTATGTTTTTCTCTTCGTTGTAGCAAGGCATCACAACTGCAACTGTTTGTCCCTTATACAATTAAAATAGCCTGTCTTTCCAAGTGCGGGGAAGGTTTACTGAGTTTATTTCGATCGGAAGATGATAGTCGAACTCCCGCGGACCCCTCTTTTTTATGTAATTAATCATCTCTAGTAGGCCCTCTTCGAGAGTAGAATTAGTTTGATACTGCAAGAATTTCCGGGCTTTCTCTGCAGAACAAGTGGCCACTTTGACTTCTCTAGGTCTATCGGGAACATAAATTGGTCTTACTTCAAAATCTAGAATTTTTCCTATTGCTAATGCTAGATTATTTATGGAAATTGTTTGATCATCTGGTCCAACGTTTATGGTTTCGCCAGATAAATCCTGTTGAAATCCCATTTTCAATAATGGATCCACAACATCATTTATAAATGAGAAGCACCTTTGTTGTTCTCCGCTTCCATAAATATAGGGTTGGCGACCCTTTAACATCAAATTAATCATGATAGAGGCCACATTTCTGAATGGATCATCGTATTTTTGCCTTGGTCCTATGATGTTATGTGGAACTGCTATTACGTATTCAAAATTATGAGTTACCGCAAGTTCTTTAACCATTAGTTCACTGGCATATTTTGCTATCCCATAAGGATCTTGAGGTTTAGGAACCATGTCTTCAGTGAATGGTGTTATATCCTGAGTTCCATATCTTGCCATGCTTGAACAATAAACAAATCGTTCCATACCATTTTTTGCGCCTGCGGTTAGGACAGATACGGTTGCTCCAAATGTATTGCTTGTTACTAAATTAGGAGAAAATACCGACAATCCTTCATACGCTGTACACGCCGTGTGATAAATAATTTCACAGTTTTTTGAAATTTTAGTCATTGATTCAAAATCTAGGCAATCCTTTTCATAGAACTCCACACCTTCAGGAACATTATCTTTGTAACCACCAAGTAAATTATCTACCCCGATCACTTCATGCCCCTTTTTTAATAATTCGTCCGCTAGATAACTTCCTAAAAATCCAGCTGCCCCAGTCACCAAAATTTTGTTTGCCATGCACCCATAGTACATATCCATTCGATTTCATTCTTGAACACGGCTGAAACAAAGAAAACCCGTCACCTTGTTTGAACCAGGTGACGGGTGCTAACACGAGCATTTTCAGATTTAAGCGGGCACTACCTCGATATTTACAGTTGCAACAACATTTGAAAGCAAAGTTACTTTCACGCTGTGGCGACCAAGAGTTTTGATATGTCCGGCCATCTTGATGCGATGACGATCTACATCAATACCAATCGCGCTCTTTACCGCTTGAGCAACATCTTTGTCAGTTACTGATCCGAACAAGCGGCCAGCAGTACCAACTTTTGCACCAACTTTTACATCGGCACTTTCAAGTGTTGCTTTGATTTCGCGTGCATGTTCGACATCGCGAATCTCGCGAGCTTTACGAGCGCGACGAATGCTTGTGATCTGCTTTTCGCCACCAGTTGACCAAGCAATTGCTTTGCCATTTGGTACTAAAAAGTTGCGCGCAAATCCATCTTTAACAGTAACGACATCTCCTGGATGACCGAGACCATTTACTTCTTGAGTAAGAATTAATTTCATCTCATGCCCCCTATCGTGCTGTCGATGTGTATGGAAGTAATGCAACTTCACGGCTATTTTTTACCGCTGTTGCAATCTGGCGTTGATGTTGCGTGCATGCTCCAGTAACTCGGCGAGCGCGAATCTTGCCGCGATCTGAGATGTACTTGCGCAAAGTTGGAATATCTTTGTAATCGATATAGGTAACTTTGTCACGGCAGAATGAACACGGCTTTGTCTTGAAAACTTTCTTAACAACTGCGCTCTTGCTGTTCTTTTGTTTCTTTTCTTTTGATCCCATTGTGGTGCTCCCTAGGGGTGCCCCGCTTCTTTTGAAAGCGGGAATGGCTATTAATGTTTATTAATAGGTGGTCGGATGGATTATTAAATTATTAAAACGGTGGCTCATCACTTGCGCCAACAGGTGCTCCCCATGAATCTGTTGAAGATGCAGCCCATGGATCATCGCTCATTCCACCTGTTGCAGCAGATGCGCTTGCGCGACCGCCATCAGATGTACGAGCAGCTTTAGTGACTTTTGCCGAAGCATTGCGAAGGGACGGACCAACTTCATCTACTTCAATCTCGTAGACAGTTCGCTTTTCGCCCTCTTTTGTTTCATATGAACGTTGTTTTAAACGACCTTGCACAATTACCCGCATTCCGCGAGTAAGTGATTCGGCAACATTCTCTGCTGCCTGACGCCAAACATTGCATGAAAGAAATAAAGAATCGCCGTCTTTCCACTCATTGGTCGCTTTATCTAAAAAGCGTGGAGTGGATGCAATGCGAAACTTTGCAACCGCAGCTCCCGAAGGAGTGAAGCGCAATTCAGGATCATCAACTAAATTGCCGACGATCGTGATAACTGTGTCTCCAGCAGCCATCTTTTTTCCCGTCTCTCGTTATCTCTGGAAGTATCTAAATTATTTTTCGGGACGTATAACTTTTGTACGAAGCACTGCTTCATTTAGATTTAATTGGCGGTCTAACTCTTTTACTGCGGCTGGTTCGCAATGCATATCAACAACTGCGTAAATGCCTTCTGGCTTCTTCGCAATTTCGAATGACATACGACGTCGGCCCCAGATATCAAGACGGTCTACACGACCACCGCTATCTTTGATGATCTTGAGGTAAGTCTCGAGACTTGGGGAGACTGTTTTTTCCTCTAGATCTGGGTCAAGGATGACCATCAGTTCATAATGACGCATTTATAACCAACTCCTTTGGACTAAGCGGTCACAGAATTTCTGTAACAGGAGGTTTAGCGCGTCTCGCCTTCTTCATC
>JBILFD010000081.1:0-4906 GCA_044351765.1 Candidatus Nanopelagicaceae bacterium
AAAGATTTTGAAGAAATTATGGAAAGAAGTTCTTGGAATCGAGATTTCAACTCCGATACCAAGAATGACCTTTTTGGATGCGATGCGCAGATTTGGTTCTGACAAACCAGATTTAAGATTCGAATACGAACTAGTCGAAGTTACCGATTATTTCGCTAACACCGAATTCCGAGTATTTAAGGCGCCATATGTCGGTGCGGTTGTTATGCCAGGAGGAGCAACTACTCCTCGACGAGAGTTAGATGGTTGGCAAGAATGGGCTAAAGCGCGTGGAGCCAAAGGTCTTGCATATATTTTGATCGATGCCGCAGGTGAAGTCACGGGACCAGTTGCGAAAAATATTTCAGAGGAAGAAAGAGCGGGGATTGCGAAAAAGGTTGGAGCCAATCCTGGAGATGCAATCTTCTTTGCAGCAGGAGATCGAGATGAATCTCAGAAATTACTTGGTGCTGCTCGCTTAGAGATCGCTAAGAAATGCGATTTGATTCCAGATCAAATGTGGGAATTCCTGTGGGTGGTGGATGCGCCGATGTTTGAACCAACAGATGATGGTGGTTGGACTGCGGTACATCATCCTTTCACTGGACCAAAACCTGAGTACTCAGCCACATTTGATAAAGATCCTGCAAATGCATTGGCATATGCGTATGACATTGTTTTAAATGGTAATGAAATCGGCGGGGGATCAATTCGTATTCATCAACGCGAGATTCAACAACGGGTATTTGATGTTATCGGCCTAACTCGTGATGAAGCACAATCTAAATTTGGATTCCTCTTAGATGCGTTTAATTATGGACCGCCACCTCATGGTGGAATTGCAATTGGTATTGACCGAGTAAGTGCATTGATGGCCGGAGTGGAGTCAATTCGCGAAGTTATTGCATTCCCTAAGACAGCCAGCGGAGGAGATCCACTAACTGGAGCGCCAACTCCAATTACTCCGGCGCAACGTAAGGAAGCTGGAATAGACAAGAGCGAGAAGACCGAGAAATCAGAGAAACCAGCCCAGCCTTAGAGGAGTGTCACAAACGTGGAGCTATTTTCATTTGACACTGAAGGCGGAGAACTTTCCGCATCTGAAGGTGTTGAACTTTCCGAAAATGCACCACTTGCAGCACGGCTACGTCCAGATAATTTATCTGAAGTACTGGGACAGGATCACTTAATCAGTGAGGGAACTCCACTTAGAAGATTGATAGATGGATTACCTGGAGCACCGCCATCAATTATTTTGTTCGGACCACCAGGTGTAGGTAAAACTTCCCTTGCGCTTCTGCTATCTAAAGGACGCAGGTTTAGACAACTTTCTGCAGTAAATGCCGGAGTAAAAGATGTTCGCGAAGAAATCGATTCAGCAAAATTTCAATTAGCTCATAAGGGCGTACAGACGTTACTTTTCATCGACGAAGTCCATCGATTTAACAAGGCGCAACAGGATGCGTTACTTCCAGCTGTGGAAGATAAGTTGATAACACTTGTTGCTGCAACAACTGAAAATCCGGCGTTTTCTATCATTTCACCTTTACTGTCACGATCCTTAGTCCTTACGTTAAATGCGTTGAGCGATAAATCTGCAGAAAAATTAATCGATCGAGCATTAACCGATCCAAAAGGTCTCAATGACAAGATTGCAATGGATGAAGATGCTAAATCTGAATTAATTAAGATTTCAAACGGTGACGGCCGAAGAATTTTGACTTATCTAGAAGCCGCAGCAGGGGCTAGTCAAGATGGCGGTGTCATTACCGTTGATAATTTATCAAAAGCAGTTTCTCAAGCGATCGTGCTCTACAACGTTGATCAACATTATGACGTTATTAGTGCGTACATAAAAAGTATGCGCGGTTCCGATGTTGACGCAGCACTTCACTATTTAGCTCGAATGCTTGAAGCAGGCGAAGACCCTAGATATATGGCGCGAAGATTGATGATTTTTGCGAGTGAAGATATTGGAATGGCCGATTCAAACGCTTTGCTTGTCGCAACTTCAGCCGCGCAAGCTGTGGCTCTAGTGGGTATGCCAGAGGGTGCGTTGCTATTGGCACATGCCACTGTTTATTGCGCAACAGCCCCTAAATCAAATGCGGTAAATGTTGCGATATCCGAGGCTCGCCAAGATGTGAACAGTGGAAATATTGGGTTAGTTCCGCCACCGCTGCGCGATGGAGCCACGCCTTTCGGTGCCAGCGGGGATTACCTGTATCCTCATGACTATCCAGAAGGAGTGGTTGCCGCTCAATACGCCCCTGATCCGTTGATCGGGAAGCAGTATTACCGTCCAACCGCCCACGGAGCTGAAGCTAGAGTAGCTAAAGCGCTGGAACGGATTCGTGAGATTTTGGGAGGTAAGGGATGAGTGCAGGCGGGATCGCAGCAATTATCGCTGCCTCTTCATTAGCTGTTGTGGCGGTTGCCATCGCTTATGCAGTGATTCGATTTGGAAAAGTTTTAGATGAGGCTGGCGTTGCAATTAAAAATGTTAGTCAAGAGACGGTTCCGTTACTTGAAGAGGTTACAACAACTGTAAATCTTACAAATAAACAGTTTGAGCGAATTGATAACATCACCAAAAGCGCTGAAGGTTTTACTACTAGGTTGACCGCCGCTGCTGATTCAATCTTTTCTCGTGGACCGGCTGCCAAAATGGCTGCTGTTGCATGGGGGATTGCAAAAGCTAGAAACAAAAATCGCGATTAATCTTAATTAGTAGAACGGATTTGGTGTGGATTCAGCGGAGATACGTAAACGTTGGCTTGATTTCTTTGAAAAAGATAATCGTGCTGGCTTAACTCACACTGTTGTGCCCTCTGCTTCTTTGATTGCTGATGACCCAAATTTATTACTTGTTAATGCCGGCATGGTTCCTTTCAAGCCATATTTTCTTGGCGAAATTCCTGCGCCATACAAAAGGGCAACATCTGTACAAAAATGTGTGCGAACTTTAGATATTGATGAAGTTGGTAAAACCACCAGACATGCTTCATTTTTTCAAATGTGCGGAAACTTTTCTTTTGGTGATTATTTTAAAGAGGGTGCAATTACCCTCGCGTGGGAGTTGTTAACTCGCTCGCAATCTGATGGTGGATATGGATTTGATCCTGAACGACTTTGGGTAACGGTTTACCTTGATGACGATGAGGCTGCCGATATTTGGCACAAGCAAATTGGTGTTCCAAAAGAGCGGATTCAGCGCAGAGATATGGATGATAATTTTTGGTCAATGGGAGTTCCTGGTCCTTGTGGTCCATGTTCAGAGATTTATTTTGATCGTGGTCCAGAACATGGCGCTGAAGGTGGCCCAATTGCTGATGAAAATCGATATATGGAAATTTGGAACTTGGTATTCATGCAATCAGAACGCGGTTCTGGAAATGGAAAATCAGATTTTCCAATATTGGGTGATTTACCCAAGAAAAGCATTGACACCGGTTTAGGTCTTGAAAGAACTGCTGCTTTGCTGCAAGGTGTGGAAAATATCTATGAAATTGATACAACTAGATTGATTCTGGATAAAGCAAGCGCTCTAGCAAATGTTAAGTACGGAAAATCAATTGCTTCTGATGTTTCGCTTCGCGTGATTGCAGATCATGCACGCACTGCAGCGATGTTAATTGGAGACGGAGTTACTCCAGGCAACGAAGGCCGTGGTTACGTACTTCGCCGGATGATGCGTCGAACTATTCGAAATATGAGATTACTCGGTTCGGGAGATCCAACAACTCATGAGTTGATCACAACTGCGATTGCAGCGATGTCACCACAGTATCCAGAGTTAAATACCGATAAGGCTCGAATTTTAGAGATTGCAGTCGGAGAAGAAAGTGCATTTTTACAGACATTGAAATCCGGTACTTTGATTTTTGATTCTGCGGCAGGAGCCACCAAGAAAAGTGGAGCAAAATCCCTATCCGGCTCTGATGCTTTCAAACTGCACGATACTTATGGATTCCCATACGACCTAACTCTTGAGATGGCATCAGAACAAGGGTTAACAGTTGATGAGGATGCTTTCCGTAAATTAATGAAGGAACAGCGCGATCGTGCCAAAGCAGATGCGCGGGCTAAGAAATCGGGCCATGCTGACCTTTCAATTTATCGATCTGCACTTGACCAATCTGGAATTACTGAATTTATTGGGTATTCACAGATTAAAAGTGAATCCAAAATCAAATATCTTTTAGTCGATGGTGCACCAGTTGCTTCAGCTAAAGCTGGCGACGAAGTAGAAATCATGTTAGATCGAACTCCTTTTTACGCCGAAGGTGGCGGCCAACTTTCTGATAGTGGATTTATTCGCACCGCTAATGGTGCTGTAATTGAAATTGATGACGTGCAAACGCCTCTTCCAAATTTGTTTCTGCATAGAGGAAAAATTGTTAGTGGGGAAGCATTAGTCAACGAGAACGGTTTTGCTGAGATTGATAACGAGCGACGAGAAGGAATTTCTCGCGCGCACACAGCAACACATATGGTGCACAAGGCGTTTCGCGAAGCGTTGGGTGAGACCGCCACACAAGCCGGATCAGAGAATGCGCCAGGTCGTTTTAGATTTGATTTTTCAGCGGTAGGAGCGGTCTCGCAAGCCACGATGAGTGAAGTTGAGGATCGAGTTAATTCCTTGCTGGTAACTGATCTGGAAGTAAGCGCCGAAGTAATGAGCCAAGATGAAGCAAAAGCAATAGGCGCCATGGCTTTGTTTGGCGAAAAGTACGGTTCTGAAGTTCGCGTGATTTCAGTCGGGGATTGGGCAAAAGAGTTATGCGGAGGAACACATGTTGCGCGCTCTAGCCAACTTGGAGTTGTTAAGTTGCTTGGAGAATCATCAATTGGCGCCGGAGTGCGAAGAGTCGAGGCGCTGGTAGGCGTAGATGCATATCGGTTCTACGCAAGAGAGCATGCAATT